>NZUF01000008.1 GCA_002696995.1 Flammeovirgaceae bacterium
TATAAATGATTCAATATCTTTTGTTAATGAAAAAGAAAAGCCTTTAGCTCTATATATTTTTAGTAATAACAAAAAAAATATCAATAAAATATTAAATGAAACTTCATCTGGTGGTATATGTATAAATCATAGTACACTCCACTATTCTAATTATAATCTACCCTTTGGTGGTATAGGAAATAGTGGCTTTGGGAAATGCCATGGTATATATGGATTTAAAGAGTTCTCAAATCAAAAAAGTATACTAGAACAATTTTCTTCTTTTAGCCCAACTGATTTATTAGTTCCACCATATAATAGGTTTAAACAAAACCTTATTGATCTAATAATCAAATATTTTTAAGACTTTCTCTTAAGTTTCTATCAATATCTCTTTTTTTAATGTCTTCTCTTTTATCAAATGATTTTTTGCCTTTACCTAATCCAATTTCAAGTTTCACATATCCTCTATTATTAATAAATAATTTTATTGGAACTATTGATAATTTTTTTTCTGTTACCTTTTTTTTGATTTGTTTAATTTCATTTTTATTTAAAAGTAATTTTCTATCTCTATCTGGATCATGATTATTAATATTACCATATAAATATTCCGAAATATTCATTCCTTTTAAGTACACCTGATCATCAATAATTAAACAATATGAGTTTGAAAAATTCACTTTGGACTCTTTTAATGATTTAATTTCTGTTCCTTTTAATACCATTCCAGCAGTATATTTATCAGAAATATCATAATTAAAATTTGCCTTTTTATTTTTTATTAGAAAATTTTTAAAATTCATTTTATTCAATATTTTGTTTTGAAAATGGGACAATATCAAAATCTGAAAAGGAATTATCTTTATACAAATAATAAGCATAATTAGCTATCATTGCAGCGTTATCAGTACAATATTCCATTTCGGGTATATGAATTTTAATATTTATAGATTTTGAAAGCTTAGAAATTTCTTTTCTTAGATAAGAATTAGCTGCAACTCCTCCACAAATTGAAACATCAGAAACTTTATAATCATTTATAACCTTTTTAAGTTTCAAAATTAACATACTTATAAGCTTAGATTGAATAGACGCACATATGTCTTTTAAATTATCTTCAATAAATTTTGGATTCTTTTTTAATTCTTTTTTTATAAAATATAAAAATGATGTTTTAATACCACTAAAAGAATAATCATAACCATCTACTTTAGTATCTGGAAAAGAATAGGAATTAGAGTTACCTTCAATTGACAACTTATCTATTAAAGGGCCTCCAGGGTAATCTAATCCTAATATTTTAGCACATTTATCAAAAGCTTCTCCTACTGCATCATCTCTTGTTTCACCAATAATTGTCATCTTATCATATGTTTCTACTAAAATTATTTGGGTATGACCTCCACTAACTAGAAGAGAAATAAATGGATAAATAATTTTTTTCATATTTATAGTGTGAGAAAAAGCATGAGCTTTAAGATGATTAACTCCTATTATAGGAATATTCAATGCATAACCTAAAGATTTTGAGAATGTTGAACCAACAAGTAATGATCCTAATAAACCTGGGCCTATAGTAAATGCTATTGCATCTAATGTTTTTTTATTTATTCCTGCTTCATCTAAAGCTCTCTCAACTATATAAATTATATTTTTTTGATGAGCTCTTGATGCTATCTCAGGTACTACCCCACCTAGCTTTGAATGATCAATTTGAGAAGATACAATATTTGATTTAATTATACCATTAGATATAACTGAAGCAGAGGTATCATCGCAAGATGTTTCAATAGCTAATATTGAGTTATTCATTTTTTAAAAAATTTAAACAAAAATATATATACTTTTGCGATGTAAGTCGTCTTATCGCTTCATATTTTGAAGAGGAAAGTCCGGACAATACAGAGCATTATACTTCTTAACTGGAAGGTCTCTTTAGAGAACAGATAGTGCAACAGAAAATAAACCGCCAATTTGGTAAGGGTGAAAAGGTAAGGTAAGAGCTTACCGGTCAGGTAGTGATATCTGATGCTTTGTAAACCTTATAAATTGAAAGATCAAGCAATTCGAATGTTAATAACATATAGTTGCTCGCTATAAATCGAATGGGTAGATTGATAGAACTTAGTAGTAATATTAAGTCTAGATAAATGATAAGAATCTGATAATATCAGATACAGAATCCGGCTTATAGACTTACTTTTTTTTAAGAAAATTTGATAGAATTTTCAGTTTTATTTAATTGATTATCTATTGAAGAATATGTAGGACAGAGTTTTCTCTCACAAGATGAAAAAAGAATCAATAAGATTACAAGTAATTTTTTCACTATTATTTTTCTATAGTAAAGATACAAAACTTTATTCATTTAATAAAAACTAAAACATTCTGATGCCAAATAAACTTTATAAGGAGAAAAGTTATTATCTACAACAACATTCAAAAAATCCAATAAATTGGTATCCTTGGAATAAAGAAGCTTTAAATAAATCAAAGAAGGAAAATAAGATTATAATTTTAAGTATTGGTTATTCAAGTTGTCATTGGTGTCATGTGATGGAAAAAGAATCATTTCAAAATACTTCAATTTCAAAATTTATGAATGATAATTTTATTTCTATTAAGGTTGATAGAGAAGAGAGACCAGACATCGATAATTTATATATGGAAGCATTACAATATATGGGTATACAAGGAGGATGGCCATTAAATGTATTTCTATTACCTAATTTAAAACCATTTTATGGAGGAACTTACTTTAATCCTAATCAATGGTATAGTATTTTAAATAACATTTTAGAAGCATACACCTCAAATAAAAAGGAATTCACAAAGTCTTCAGAAAAATTCACAAAAGATTTAAAAAAATCTCACAGTGAAAAATATAGTACAAAAAATGAATTTTCTATTAAAACTCTTGTTAATGAGATCAAAATTAAATTTGATTATGAAGATGGTGGTATTGATAAAGTTCAAAAATTTCCTATGCCTTCACTATGGAATTCTCTTCTTTTTTATTCTTATAATAAAAATGATAAAGAGATTTTTAATCATATTTCTAATACAATAGACAAAATAATTGAAGGAGGAATATACGATCAATTAAAAGGTGGGTTTTATAGATATTCAACAGATAAAAAGTGGATAATACCTCATTTTGAAAAAATGTTATATGATAACGGACAATTATTAGAACTTTTATCAAATATGTATTCAATCACCAAAAAAGAAAGGTTTAAAGATGTAATTAAAGATACAATTAAGTGGGTTACCGATGAGATGAGTAATAATTTTGGTGGTTTTTATTCTTCTATAGATGCTGATTCTGAAGGAAAAGAGGGTAAATATTATTTATGGGATTACGATGAGATTAAAAATATTTTGAATAAAGAAGATTTAAATTTGGCAAAAAAAGTATTTAAGATTTCATTAAAAGGAGAATTAAATAAAAAAATTATTTTAAAAAGAAAATATTTTAAATCTGAAAAAAAAGAAAAAATTAATGATTTAAAAAGAAAATTATTAAAAGTTAGAGAATCAAGAGTTAAACCAGTAACAGATAAAAAAATAATTCTAAGTTGGAATTCAATAATGTTAAAAGGAATTCTATCAAGTTACCAAGCGACTGGAAATGAAAAATATCTTTCCATTGCTACCAAAAATGCAGAATTTTTAAAAAATGAATTTTTAAAAAAGAAAAAGTTAAAAAGAATACATAAAAGTAAAATAAATGCATTTTTAGAAGATTATGCACATACAATTAGTGCATTTATTAAATTATTTGAGACAACTCAAAAGATTAAATATTTAGAGATAGCTAGAAATTTATTAGAGGATTCTATTAAACTATTTTATAATAATAAAAATAAAATGTTTTATTTCAGCGGATCAAATAATGAAAAATTACTTACAAATAAAATTGAAATTTTTGATAATGTAATACCATCTTCTAATTCAGTAATGTTTCATAACCTTCTAATTCTAGGAAAAATTTATAATGACAAGTTATATATTAACCTATATAATGAAATGACAAAAAAGTTAAAAAAATATTTAAATAATTATGAGTTCATGTCTAACTGGATTTTTATAAATGAAATAAATCAAAAAATGATTAATGAAATAGAGATAAAAGATATTTCCTATAACCACAAAATAACAAAAGAAATAAATTCATGGTATTTACCAAATAAGATACTTATGTATAATAACAGACCATTTTCACTTAACACTAAACATGAAAATTTAAAACTAAGTATTTATTTATGCCGTAATAATGTATGTAATGAAACAATACATTCAATAAATAATTTAAAAAAAACAATAATTTCTAATCAACCTGGTTATTAAATCATGAAGAATCTCATACTGATTTCTCTTTTTATCCTTTTTATTTCGTGCGAAAAAGATGAAGGAATATCAAAAATCCCTTCAATATCTTATGATAAGATAGAATTTAAAAAAAGTACTAATAATTTAAATCAAGACTCTCTAATACTTACAATAAATTTTATAGATGGAGATGGTAATCTTGGTTTATCTAATGATGAGAACAATTATCCCTACCATCCCTATAATGCAATAATTGATCAAGATTTTAATTGGGTAACATTTGGATCAAACTCTGTTAATCCACCATTATATGTTTATGAACCGAATGGAACATATTATCCATTTAGCACAGAAGATAATAGACCAAGCTATAATTGTGAAAACTACATTATTGATACAATTAGCTCATCATCTCAACTTGATACTTTTTTAATTCAGAAAAATAATTTCAATAAAAATATTTTTGTGGAATTCTTGAAAAAAGAAAATAACGATTTTATAATAATTGATTGGAAAAGAATTTTTGATGAAGAGTTTGGTTGCGGAATTGATTTCAATTCTAGATTTCCACCTCTAAATATATCTAACTCTTCACAATTACTTTCTGGAAAACTTAGGTATGGTATGGTTTCATATGGATTTGATATGATTCTTAAAAATGATATTTTTAAATTAAGAGTTCATATTATAGACAGAGAATTAAATGAGAGTAATATTATTGAAACACCTGAAGTTACATTAGAGGAAATTCTTGTAGAATAAATTCAGTCTAAACTTGGAAATGCTTTAGGGTTTAATTCATTAAATAATAAATAAATTTTTTCAAATACAGATTCACAATTTGGTTTTGAAAAATAATCACCATCTGTACTATATGCAGGTCTATGATCATTAGAGTGAATTGTAAGTGGCTTAGAATCTAAATAAAAATATGCGTCTTGATTTTCTATAACTGACTGCATCATATACGCACTCGCTCCACCAGAAACATCCTCATCAGCAAAAACTACCCTATTAGTTTTTTTTATAGAATCTACGATCATTTTATTTTTATCGAAAGGAATTAAAGTTCTTACGTCAATAACTTCACATGATATACCTATTTCATTTAATTGAGAAGCTGCTTCCAAAACAATTTTACACATTGAACCATATGTTACTATTGTAATATCTTTTCCATCCCTAATAATTTCCGGAACACCAAACTCAACAGCTACTTTATCTAGATTTTCTGGTAGATTTTCCTTTAATCTATATGCATTCAATGGCTCGATAACAATTCCAGGTTCATCAGAAAGAAGCAATGTATTATACATTCCTGAAGCTTCAACAAAATTTCTAGGAACTAAAATATTAATTCCTCTTAAACTATTGATTAGAGTTCCCATGGGAGAACCTGAATGCCAAATACCTTCTAGTCTATGTCCTCTTGTTCTAATTATGACTGGTGCTTTCTGACCACCTTTTGTCCTATATTGAAGTGTTGATAAATCATCAGAAAGTGTTTGTAAAGCCCAGTAAACATAATCTAAATATTGTATTTCAACTATAGGTCTTAATCCCCTTAAAGCTGCGCCTATACCTTGGCCAATAATAGATGATTCTCTTATTCCTGTATCAGTTATTCTTAATTTCCCATATTTTTTTTGAATCCCAGCAAAACCTTGATTTACACCACCAATTGTTCCTACGTCTTCACCTACAGCAAAAACTAAAGGGTTATTAGAAAATGTTATATCAAAAAATTTATTAATAACCTCTCTACCATCAACTAATTTGTTTTGTGTTGGGTACAATGGTTTTACTTCTTTTATTTTATCAACTGAAAAATTAGACTCACTGTAAAGGTGTGAACTATATTGAGTTTTATATTTATTTTTTAATTCTTCAATTAAGTTTAATAAGTAGTTTTTAGATATATTATTTTCATTTCTTATAATTCTTTGAGTATACTTGAGACTTTTGAAAATATCTGACTTTAAAGGCTGAATAGTTTTAGATAGTTGATCCCTTACATCAATTATTTCCTTTTTATTTTTAGGACTATTCTGAGCTATTCTTGTTAAAATTACCATTACATCATTTAAATCCCCTTCGATAGATTTTCTATAGTTTTTCCAGGATTTATCCCTTAACTCTTTCGATTTATTTAAAGCATTTTTTTCAATTTCATCTAATTCCTTATTATTTGATAAATTATTTTCAATTATCCATTCTCTCATCTTTTTTATACAACAATAGTCTTCCTCCCACTGAAGTCTTTCTTTTGATTTGTATCTTTCATGAGAGCCAGAAGTTGTATGTCCCTGTGGTTGAGTTACCTCTTTTACATGAATTATAGATGGAACATGTTCATCTCTTGCAAGTTTTTCTGCTTTTGAATAAGCATCTAATAAACCAACATAATCCCAAGCTTTAACAGTAAATAACTCAAATCCATTTTCTTTATTAGATGACCTTTGAAAACCAGATAATGCTTTGGATAGGTCGTTTCGAGTTGTATGATACTCTGAGGGAACTGAGATGCCATATCCATCATCCCATATAGACATTATCACAGGTATTTGAAGAACTCCACATGCATTTATAGATTCCCAAAAATGTCCTTCAGAGGTACTAGCGTCACCTATAGTACCAAATATTACCTCATTTCCTTTAATAGAAAAATTTGGCATATTAGATAAATTTTGATTTTCTCTATACAGTTTTGATGCATAACCTAAACCAACAATTCTTGGCATTTGACCTGAAACACATGAAATATCACTTGCAGAATTTTTCATATCAGTTTGAGTTTTCCATTCACCTTTATCATTAAGCATTCTTGTTGCAAAATGACAATTCATTTGTCTACCTCCCGAATGAGGATCAAAATTAATATCAGAGTGAGCATACAATTGAGCAAAAAACTGACTTGCATTTAATTGCTCAATAGCCATCATAAATGTCTGATCTCTATAATAACCACTTCTGAAATCACCATTTTTAAAAAACTTTGACATTGCTATTTGAGGTAACTCTTTACCGTCTCCAAATACGCCAAACTTTGCTCTACCCATAAAAACCTCTTTTCTACCTATTAAACTAAGGTTTCTACTTTCATTAATTAAATAATAATCTTTTAGAATTTCTTCTTTAGAGATTTTTAGAGATTTATTTACTGTAAGATTAGAGTCAATCATATATTAAATAACAGACACAAATATACAATAAAACAGGTAAAATAAATTTTAAATAATTTAATAATCAAGTATAATATTATGAGTAGATATAATTAGAAAAATTATATTTTGTTATTATATTATAAACAAAATAATATTTTGAATTAACATAAAAATATAAAATTAAAAAAAACAAAAATAATTTAATTAATATATTCAAAAACATCATATTTGTGGACTATGAAAATAGGTATACCTAAAGAAATTAAAAATTATGAGTTTAGAGTATCATTAACTCCAAATGGTGTGAAAGAATTAGTTTCTAATGGTCATGAAGTTTTTATTCAAAAAAACGCAGGACTTAATTCAAGCTTTACAGATAAGGATTATATTAATAAAGGAGGAAAAATTTTAAATGATAATAAATCTATATTTAATATTTCAGACCTTATTTTAAAAGTTAAAGAACCAATAGAGGAGGAATATTCATTAATAAGAAAAGGTCAAATTATATTCACATATTTTCATTTCGCATCACATGAACCTCTTCTTGAGGCAATGATTAAAAGTAATTCAGTTTGTATTGCATACGAAACAGTTGAAGATGATAAAGGAAATTTACCATTACTTGTACCGATGTCAGAAGTAGCAGGAAGAATGGCTACCCAAGAAGGTGCAAAATATCTTGAAAAGCCAATGGGAGGAAGAGGAATTTTATTGGGTGGAGTTACTGGTGTGAAACCAGCTAAAGTATTAATAATTGGTGGTGGTATATCTGGTACGGAAGCAGCTAAAATGGCTATTGGATTAGGTGCTAATGTAACTTTGTTGGATACAAATGATAAAAGAATTGAAGAACTAAATATTCTTTTTGGAGAAAAAGCAAAATGTATTAAATCAAATCAGGATATAATTGATGATGAAGCTATTAAAAGTGACTTAATCATAGGTGCAGTACTTATTGCTGGTGCGAAAGCACCTAAACTTATTTCTAAAAATTTATTAAAAAAATTAAAACCTGGATGTGTAATAGTAGATATAGCTATTGATCAAGGAGGTTGTTTTGAAACTTCTGTTCCTACTACTCATGAAAATCCAGTATATACTATTGATAATGTAGTACATTACTGCGTTGCAAATATGCCCGGCGCAGTACCATATACATCTACTTACGCCTTAACTAATAGGACTCTACCATATCTAATCGAAATAGCTAATAAAGGCTGGGAAAATGCTTCAAAAGAAAACTTAGAAATCAAATCTGGAGTAAATATAGTATCAGGTAAAATAGTAAATAAAAATGTTTCAGAAGCATTTAACAGAGAATACCATAGTATAAATTCCTTATTATAATTATTTATATTCTGGGATAGAATCTAAAAAAGCATACGACTCATTTAACCAGTTATATTCACAAATTATATGTTTTAAACCATTTGATAACATAAGATATCTACTTTTATAAATCTTATTATAAATGGCAGCTTGATTTAAATTAGAATTATTTAGTTTTAATTTGAAAGACTTGCATTCTATTACCATAAAATTTCTCATAGCTCTATCTAAAATAATTATATCTGATCTTTTCTTTAAGTTATTATATTTTAATGAGGACTCAGTTTTTATAAGACCTTTTGGGTACTTTAGATCATTTACTAAGTGACTAACAAGGTTCTGCCTAACCCATTCTTCAGGTGTTAAAATTAATTTTTTCTTTCTTAAAAAGTCGAAAATATATGTTTTAGAATTAATTTTTATTACCTGAAAATTTTGATCAGGTATATTTAATTTGATCATTTGGAATCACTTTTTAATTTTAGTGAAAATTAAAAAAATAAGACCAATAATAAAAAAGGACATTAATGCTAGAATGCTAGATCTCATACTACCAGTTAATTGTTCAATATAACCATATGAAAAAGTTCCAATTACTACTGAAATATTATATGTAATTGCATAAAAATTAAATAAAGAAGCATTATCACTTCGATTAGATGGTATTAATTTTGAAAATGTAGATCTTGATAAAGATTGAATTCCACCCATAAGAATCCCAACTCCTAAAGCTAACAAGTAAAACTGATTTTCATTAGTTGTATAGTAAGCTGAGAAACAAATAAAAATCCAACAAATATTCATTACTACCAGTGAAAACTTGTTTCCTTTTAATTTAGATATATATGCAAAAAAATATGCTCCAAATATTGCAATAATCTGAATTATTAAAATAGTCATTATTAGCTTTGACTGTTCTAATTTCAATTCTTTATCACCAAAATAAGAAGCAATAAGCATGATTGTTTGCACTCCCATACTATAAAAAAAATAGGAAAATAGATATAATTTTAAATTTCTTACACTCTTAATGTAATTCCATGCTTTAATTAATTCATTAGTACCATATAATAAAATCTTTTTTGATAAAATAATCTTATTAGATTTTTCAGGAATAAAATAAATTGTTAACTGTGAAAATAAAATCCACCATATCCCTACCAATAAAAAAGTAAATTGAGTAGCTTCTTTAGAATCAGAAAAACCAAACAAATCATACTTTTGAATTAGTAATAAACATATTATTAATAAAATAACACTTCCGACATAACCAAAACTATAACCTCTTGCACTTACTTTGTCAAAATCTTTTGGTTCTGATATTTCTGGCAAAAAAGCATTATAAAATACTAGACTACCAGTAAACCCAACACTAGCTAATACTGAACAAATAATCCCATATTCGACATTATCACCTTCAAAAAAATAAAGTGATATACAAGATAATGATCCTATGTACATGAAAAGTTTTAAGAAAAACTTCTTATTTCCAGAATAGTCTGCTATACCTGAAAGAATCGGCTGAAAAAACGTTAATAATAAGAATGAGAATGAAAGAGAGTAAGAATATAATACAGAATTTACTATGTTAANTCCAAAAAAANTTACNATGTCAGACCCAGAATCACTTGTNGTAACTGAATTATAAAAAATAGGAAATATTGCAGTAGTAATTACTAACGAATATACCGAATTTGCCCAGTCATACATACACCAGGCATTTATCTTTTTACTATAAGAACTTTTAATCATAATTTAAATAAGACGTTAATTATCTTATTTAAATTAAATATCTATCGACTGTACTGAACTATAAAGAATTTTTCTAGCATTGGCATCTCTGAGCTCTTGTTGAACATCAGATACTATTCCCATTTTAGATTCAACGTCAACCTTTAAGGACATTGTGATTTGATCCCTTTCAGCTTCATTCAGTTTATCTTTTTCTTGATTAACAAATTGAATTATTTCATCAACTTCTACAAAAACATCATTAACCTGAATCTTAGGTTCTTTACCAAATAAATTACTTTGTTTTGGTTCGCCAATNTATATATAACTAACAAGAGATTTTCTTTCTAATTTNGATAATTGAGCTGCTTTAGGTAATTTCTGCTTTACTAAAATATCTGTCTCTCTAAGTACAGTTGTTACCATAAAGAAGAATAATAACATAAAGATTATATCAGGTAATGCAGCGGTAGGAATATCCTGAGATGTATTTGATTTTTTTCCGAATTTAGCCATTAGTTTACAATTTTATTTGGTTCAGCTATTGAGATAGCACGTGGAATACCCTGTCTTGCTGAGAGATATTTTTTGTCTTGAATTGGATCATCTCTATCAAGCTGAAGAAATTCATTTGCTGAAAGACCAATNCTTTCACCATAAACATCGTTATATGCAGCATTTACTTGGTCAAGAACTTGAACATACAATTCATATGANGTACCCCTATCAGCTTTGAAAGAAACAATAGCTGTTTTAGGATCATCAGAAGAATCTACCNTCCTACCATTTAAAGAAATATATGATTTCATGGAAGCAGGCAAACTATTATATATTGCAACTCCTTCTTCTCCTGGACTACCAAAATTTAAAATAAAACTCTTCACCATCTCTCTTAACTCAAATACATCTGTAAGTGGTTCATCNTCTACCAATAACTTATCTTGAGAATTTGCTAAAATCTTAAATATATTTCTAGCATTTTCAGTAACCTCAGGTGGTGGTTGATTAGGATCAGGTTTAGGAGGTAATAACATAGCAATACCTTTATCATTCGCTATAGTAGTAGTTACCAAAAAAAATATTAATAGAAGAAAAGCTATATCAGCCATTGATCCATTAGGAATTTCTGCAGTAGGTCTATTTTTTCTAGCCATTTTTTAAAGATTTGGAAACCTCAGAATAAATAATTCCAGTAACAGCTAAACCAACTAGCATATAAACAAGTATCAACATTCCACCAATAAATTTAGAAAGAGAAGCATCAACTCCAAATTCAGTGTAACTAGAATAAACTTCACTACCAGAAAGTAACCAGGCTATTAAAAATAACACAAGAATAGAACCTAATCCCATACCAGTACCAACTAAAGATTTTGGGTTTTTTGAAGCAATCCACAATGGGAATCCAATAGCCAGGACTGCTCCTACCATTACCATTCCATATCCGAAATATAAAATAATATCAACGAGATCTAATAATATCATTATTTAGAAAGTTTGTTTTTAACAAGAATATCAACTAAAGATATAGATGCATCTTCCATNGTATTAACCAAAGAATCTATTTTAGATACTAAGTAATTATAAAATAATTGAAGAATTACAGCAACAATTAAACCACCAACAGTAGTAAGAAGTGCAATTTTAATACCACCTGCTACAAGAGATGGAGATACATCTCCAGCCTCAGCAATAGCATCAAATGCTCCAATCATACCTATAACAGTTCCCATAAATCCAAGCATAGGTGCAAGTGAAATAAATAAAGAAATCCATACCATTCCTTTCTCAAGTTTTCCCATTTCAACAGANCCATAAGATATAATTGATTTTTCTACCATATCAACACCTTCAGATGCTCTCATAAGACCTTGAACAAATATTGATGCTACAGGTCCCCTTGTGTTTTTACAAATTTCTTTAGCTGATTCAACACCTCCTTTAGATGAAAGTGCATTATCAATATCAGATAATAATTTTTTAGTGTTAGTTGTAGCAAGATTAAGTGTGATAATTCTTTCAATAGCAACTGCAAGTCCAAGAATTAAACATAACAATACGATACCCATAAATTGCCATCCTCCTTGNATGAACTGTTCTTTAATTGCGTAATGAAAAGACTGAGACTCTTCTACTACTTCTTCAATCTCCTCTTCTTCAACAAACTGAACAGTATTCATAATTTCTGTTGTTGAATCAACAATAACTGCTGATGAAGTATCNTCTTGCAATTCAGTATCAACTACTTGATCCTCTTGGGAATAAGCAACATTTGAAAAAGTCATGAGACTAAATGTTAATATTAATGTAAATAATTTTTTCATAGTTAAATGTGTTATTTTTAATATAGAATTTTCCAAAAATAAAGATTTAGTATTAATATAAAAATTATAACATAAATTTTTATGATTGAAATTTTTGCAGAGAGGAAGGGATTCGAACCCTCGATACGAATTACTTCGTATACGCACTTTCCAGGCGCGCGCCTTCGACCGCTCGGCCACCTCTCTAAATTAAGAAGACAAATCAAATAAATTATTTGCATTTTGAGAAGTAACTTTTGCAACTACTTCAATNGGAATAGATAATATATCTGATAATTTTTTTGCNACATATTTAATATTTGAAGGTTCATTTAATTTGCCTCTATTTGGTTCNGGNGAAAGNTAAGGACTATCTGTTTCNAGTAANATTGATGATAAATCAATTTTCGATATCACATTTTTTAAATCGGAGTTTTTAAATGTTAATATNCCCCCTACACCAATTTTAAAACCAAGATCAATAATTTGATTAGCTTGTTTTAAATCTCCAGTAAAACAATGAAAAACACCTTTAATGTTTTTATTAGAATATTTTTTGATAACATTTATTGATTCATCAATAGAATTTCTTGTATGAATGACAATAGGTAATTTTTTATCAATAGCAATTTCACATTGTATTTTAAAAGCTTTTAATTGATTGGTAAAAGTTTTTTCTGATTGAAAATAATCAAGCCCTATTTCTCCAATAGCAATAACTTTAGAATCAAAAAAATCAAAAATATCATTTATTTCTTTTTCGTAATTATCTTCAACATAACACGGATGCAACCCTAACATAGAAAAACATATACCNTCATATTTTAAAGATAAATTTTTCATTGAATTAACTGTTTTAAAATTAATATTTGGCATTAAAATTTTATCAACATTGTTTTTAATAGAATTATCAATAATATTTTCTATTTGACTATTAAAGTCATTAAGATAAATATGGGCATGAGAATCAATAAAAGAATTCATAACTATTTTTTAAATTATTTAATAGTTTTTGTGATCGTGAAATTAATAATAATATATTCACATAATGGCTTCAGATAAAATTATTTTAGGGCTTGATCCAGGAACCAATGTCATGGGTTTTGGTATTATTAGTTTTAAAAATCAAAAATTAAAAGCTTTACAATATGGAGTGATTAAGATGAATAAGGAAAAGGATCATATTAAGAAATTGAAAGTTATTTTTGAAACAGTAAATAACTTAATCAATGAATATAAGCCAAATGAAATATCAATAGAATCTCCTTTTTATGGTAAAAATGTCCAATCAATGTTAAAATTAGGAAGAGCTCAAGGTGTCGCAATGGTAGCTGGAGAAGTAAATAATATAACTATTACNGAATATGCTCCAAAGAAAATAAAACAGGCTGTCACTGGAAATGGTAATGCNTCAAAAGTTCAGCTAAACAAAATGATTCAGAANATTTTAAATATTAAAATTTTAGATTCTAATAAACTTGATGCATCTGATGCTTTAGGTGCTGCTTTATGCCATTTATATCAAAAATCTAATAACCAAACTACAAAAAAATCCTGGAAACAGTATCTAATTTCAAACCCAGATAAACTAGTTTAAATTANTTACAATTTTTTTCTGAAGTTCTAAAAATTCATTCTTAGATAATCTTAGTCTTTCATTAGAAAAACTCATTTCTCTTTCATTATTAAATGGAATTAAATGTAAGTGAGCATGAGGTACCTCTAAACCAATAACTGTCAAGCCAACTCGTTTACAGCTTACACTTTTAGAAAGAGCATTTGATAAGACTTTTGAAAAAGTCATAATTTTATTTAAGTAATTATCATCTAAATCAAAAAAATAATCAATTTCTATTTTAGGTATAACTAATGAATGACCATGAGTCAAGGGGTTTATATCAAGAATAGAAATGAAATTTTCATTTTCATATAAAATATTAGCTGGAATCTCTCTATTTATAATTTTTGTGAAAACAGAAGCCATTTTACTATAAAGAAATATCCAAAATTTTAAATTTTAATTTTCCAGAGGGAACATCTATACTTACAGTTTCACCTTTTTTACTGCCTAATAGACCTTTCCCAATAGGTGATTGAACTGAAATTTTTCCTGTCTGAAGGTCAGACTCTTCCTCAGAGACTATAGTATACTGAAATTCTTTATCAAAAGAGAGATTAAGAACCTTGACCTTGGATAATATAGATACCTTATCAGTATTTATATCTGATTCATCAATTACTCTAGCATTACTTATAGATTCTTCTAATTTAGATATTTTCAGCTCATGTAACCCTTGAGCATCTTTAGCTGCATCATATTCAGCATTTTCAGAAAGGTCACCCTTATCTCTTGCTTCAGCAATTTGGTTAGCTATATCTGTCCTACCTTTTGTTTTTAAATAATGTAACTCATCATTTAATTTTTTGAGACCTGACTCTGTAAAATATTTTATTTTACTCATAATTTTTGGATAAAAAAAACGGATTAATATATCCGTTATCTAAACAAATATAATTAATATGAATTAAATTCCTCCTAATAGAAGAGCAACAATGAAATAAATTGCCAAGGCTATTAAATCATTTGTTGTGGTTATAAATGGACCCGAAGCAAGAGCAGGGTTAAAATTAAATTTATCTAAAATTATTGGTGTGATTGTACCCAAAAGAGAAGAAAGCATTACAATTGAAAACAAAGAGACTGATACTATAAGTGCAGTTTGAGAATATATACCAAAATCTAAATAACCAAAATAATCAAAAGCAATTAGTCCTAAATACACTATAACTGATAATACTATACCATTAATAATTGAAACCAGTAATACCTTAAATAATCTATTTGTAACAGAACTTTCAAAAGCACTAGGGTTAGATAAACTCTGAATTACAATAGAAGAAGACTGAATACCTACATTGCCTGCTGTCGCCATAATTAAAGGAATAAATAGAGATAAAGTAAGAAACATTTGATTATTTTCAAAATAGTTATTTTCGAATGAACCAAGAAAAAATGCTCCAAAAAGACCTCCAACTATACCAATTATTAGCCAAGGAAGACGAGCATTAGATAACTTCCAAATTGAATCATCTTCTTCTACATCAGAGGTTATTCCTGACATAATTTGTCTTTCTTCTTCAGCTGTTTCAGTAATAACATCAACAACATCATCTATAGTAATTCTTCCTAATAATTTTCCTCTTTTATTAATAACAGGAAGTACAGTTAAGTCATATTTCTGCATTATTTGAGATACTTCTTCCTGATTCATATGTGCATCAACCGATATAACATAATCATCAAATACATCTTTAATACTAGAATTATCTTTAGCTAAAATAATATCCTTTAAGGAAACTGTACCAACTAATTTTCCTTTATCATCAGTAACATAAACGCTGTAAATATTCTCTACGTTTTTTGTTTGTTTTTTAATTAATTCTATACACTGATTTATTTTCCAATTAATATTACACTTAACAAGCTCTATAGCCATTAGCCCACCCGCTACATCTTCATCATATTGAAGAAGTTTTTTTAAGTTTTTTGATTTTTCAGGATCTTTGATTAATAAAACAACATCATTTCTTTTTTGTAAATTAAGTTCAGAAAGAATATCTGCGCCATCATCAGAATCTATTATATCTAAATATTGAGCTATTTCTTTAGCTGAATAAATCTTTAAAAAATTTTCTCTATTATCCTCATCTAATTCTGAAATTATTTTAGAAGAGATATTTATATCTATGTTATCTAAAACATATTTTGAATCATTAGAATCAAATTCATATAGTAATTCTGTTATATCAACATAACTAACATTGTCAAAAGACTTTCGAATAAAATCAATATTTTGATTTATTATCTCTAATCTTAATTTCTCTTTAAACTCATTGGTTAATGAAAAATTCATTGTTTTAGTAATTTAATCTTCTTAGAAAGCCATATAAAATCATCTAAATCTAATTGTTCAGCTCTTTTAGAAAATATTTTTTTTGAAGTAAAATCTTTAGGTAAATTTAGGTTTTTTAAAGAATTTCTCAATGTTTTTCGTCTATTTCGGAAGGAGTTTTTTACAATATTTTTTAAAAATGAAAATGAAACTCCAATATTTGATCTTTTATTTCTAATACCTTTAATTACACATGACATAACCCTAGGTTGAGGGTTAAATTCTTTAGAATCAACATCAAAAACATATTGAACATCAAAATAAATCTGAATTAATACTGATAATATTCCATAAGTTTTCTTTTTAGATTTTGAACATATTCGTTCACCAACCTCCTTTTGAATCATAAATGTAAAATCATCTACTATATCTCTTGATTCTAGAATTTTAAAAAAAACCTGAGACGATATATTATATGGTAAATTACTAATTACTGAAAAATTATTATTNAATAAATTATTAAGATTAATCTTTAAAATATCTTCATTAATAATTTTAATATCACTATGAATTTTATTTAGATATTTTATACAATCAAAATCAATTTCAACTAAAATTAATTTTGATGCGTCTTTAATAATATATTTTGTTAAAACCCCCATGCCAGGACCAATTTCAAGAACATTATTCCTTCCTTCAAAAGTATTAGAAATTGATTTTGCTATTGTTTCATTTATTAAAAAATGTTGACCTAGTTTTTTTTTAGTTTGAAATTTTATCATTAAGATAAATTTGAATGTAAATTTGAAATTAATTAAAGAATTTAATGAAAAAAGATATNAACAAAAAAAATATTATAGGCTTTAGTATTGGAGATTATAATGGAATTGGACCTGAAATTTTAATGAAATCATTTCTTAATTCTAATTTATTTGATAGATGTATTCCAATAGTATTTTGTGAAAAAAANATATTAGAATTTTACAATAATCTTTTTAACTATAAANTGGAGATTAAAGAAATTGATAACTTCAAATCAGAATACAGAAAAAACATAATTTACACTTATAACAAAGACGAAAATGAATTAAAAATAGAGCCTGGATATATAAGTAAATCTGCTGGGNATTATTCAATAAAATCTCTAAAAAAATCTGTAAATTCTTTAGATAAAAAAAAAATTGATGGACTAGTAACCCTTCCTATAAGTAAAATAAACTCACAGTCTGATTTATTTCCTTTTCCAGGCCATACTGAATTTTTAAAATCAAGATACGATGTTAATGATAATATTATGATCATGTATTCAAAAAGTATGATCATTGGTTTTCATACTGGTCACATCCCCTTAAATGAAGTTTCAAGCTTTATGAAGAACAGCTTTATTGAAAATAAATTAAAACTATTTATTAAAACTTTAAAATATGATTTTAATATAAATTCTCCAAAAATTGCAGTTTTAGGTTTAAACCCTCATTCAGGAGAAAATGGAATGCTAGGGACTGAAGAATTGAATAAAATAGTGCCTATTATACATAAATTAAAAAATAAAGAAAATCAAATTGAGGGTCCTTTTCCGGCTGATTCTTTTTTTGGATCTAAAAAGTTTCAAAATTATAATGGAGTTTTTTCATGGTACCATGATCAAGGGTTAGTAGGGTTTAAATCATTTTCATTTGAAAATGGTGTTAATTATACTGGAGGCCTACCAATCATAAGAACTTCACCAGATCATGGAACAGCATTTAACATTGCTGGTAAAGGAATTGCTAATAGTAATTCTTTAACTGAGTCAATTAAGCTAAATATTCAAATTATAAATCAAAGAATGTTTTCTAAATAAGAGATTAGATAATATTTTTGCTCACTTATTTATTAAGAATGGATAAAAAATACCTTAGGAAATTTGATGTAAAAATTCAAAGTTTATCAAACAATGAACATTCATTTGTTTTTGAATTTAATCAAGCTCTTTTAGAACATTTTTCAGATGAACTTGAAATGAAAAATACTTTTGGTGATTGTAAATTAAATATAATTAAGACGGATATGATGCTAGAAGCATCCTTTTTAATTACAGGCTCTACTGAATTAACTTGTGATAGAACATTAAAAAAATTTAATTATTCACTTGACTTAAAAAATAAAATATTATTCAAATTTGGAGATTTTGATGAAGAAATATCTGAAGATATGATTGTAATTGATAGAAATAAATCGATAATTAATATAGCTAATTACATTTATGAATTTATTATTTTAAAAATTCCTGCAAAAAGATTACACCCTTCTTTAAAAAATGAAGATAATATTGATAATTTTGTGTTTAGAACAAATGCTATAAAAAAAACAGATCCTAGATTGGATCCTTTAAACAAATTAAAATAAACTAAAATGGCACATCCGAAACGTAAAACCTCAAAAACCAGAAGAGATAAGAGGAGAACTCATTATAAAGCAACTGCAAAAAAGTTTGTTGTATGTTCAACTACTGGAGAATCTCATTTACCTCATAGAGCCTATTGGTATGAAGGTAAACTATATTACAAAGGAAAAGTTGTATTAGAAAAAGAAGCAGTAGCTTAATTTTCATTCTATTTATGTCATCAAAAAAATATAGAGCTTGTATTTCAGGAATCCATGGATATGTGCCTGATTATATATTAACAAATTCTGAACTTGAGAAAATTATAGATACAACAGATGAATGGATAGTTACTAGAACCGGAATAAAAGAAAGAAGAATATTAAAAGGAGAATTAAAAGGAACATCTATTCTTGGAACAAAATGTTTAGAAGGGCTTTTAGAAAAGACAAATACTGACCCTAAAGATATTGATCTAATTATAGTAGCAACTGTTACACCAGATATGTTATTTCCATCTACTGCAAATCTAATTGCAGATAATGTTGGAGCATCAAATGCCTATGGTTTTGACTTATCAGCTGCATGTTCAGGATTTTTATATGCTCTTACAACTGGATGCCAATTTGTTGAATCAGGAACTCATAAAAAAGTTGTGGTAATTGGTGCTGATAAAATGTCTTCTATCATAGATTATGATGAGAGAAAAAATTGTGTATTATTTGGAGATGGTGGAGGTGCGGTATTATTAGAAAGATCTAATGATGAAACAGGAATTCAAGATTATATTTTAAAAAGTGATGGTTCAGGTAGAGACATGTTATGTCTTAAAGCAGGTGGAAGTTTAAGGCCAGCATCAACAGAAACATTAAAAAATAAAGAACACTATATCTATCAAGAAGGATCTTCTGTATTTAAATTTGCTGTAACTAATATGGCTGATATATCTGAAGAAATAATGAAAAAAAACAATCTTTCATCAAATGAAGTTTCTTATCTTGTTCCTCATCAGGCTAATAAAAGGATTATAGATGCAACTGCAAAAAGGATGGGCGTAGGTCCTGAAAAAGTTTTGTTAAATATTGAAAAATATGGAAATACTACAGCTGGAACTATTCCATTATGCTTGTGGGATTTTGAAAAAAAATTTAAAAAAGGAGATAATTTAATTCTTGCCGCATTCGGTGGAGGATTTACTTGGGGTTCTCTTTACTTAAAATGGTCTTATAATAATTAAAAAATGGCTTCTACTAGTGATATTAAAAATGGACTTTGTATAGAGTATAATCGAAATCTATACTTTGTAATTGAATTTCAACATGTCAAACCTGGGAAAGGTCCAGCTTTTGTTAGGACTAAACTTAAAAACGTTAAAACAGGAAAAGTCATTGATAATACTTTTCCCTCTGGACATAAAATTATTACTGCAAGAGTTGAAAAAAGATCTCATCAATTCCTTTATAAAGACAGTTCAGGTTATCATTTTATGGATACTTCTACATTTGAACAAATATCTTTAGAAGAAAATCAAATTGAATATTTTAAATTTCTAATTGATGGAATGGAAGTTGAAATATCTATTCATACTGAGACTGGTGATGTTTTATCATGTGAACTNCCGCAAAATATAGAAACTAAAGTTACATACGCTGAACCAGGAGTAAAAGGTGATACAGCTACGAATGCAACAAAACTTGCAAGAATAGAAACTGGTGCCGAAATACAAGTTCCACTTTTTATCAATGAAAATGATAAAATAAAAGTTGATATTAGACAAGGTAAATACATGGAGAGAGTAAAATAAATTTTAAATTTGTTANATGAAGGTTAAAGAAATACAGGANATAATAAATTTTATAAAAAAAACTGATCTTGATGATGTTAGTATAGAAACGGAAAATTATAAGATTAGAGTTAAGAAAAATAATGCAACTGTATCTGAAATTAAAAAAAATAAAAATATATCTACTCAAATTTCAGAACCGGTTGAGAATAAAGTAGAAAAGGTAATTAAATCTGAAGATAAAGAACAATCTAACAATGTTATTGTAAAATCACCTATGATTGGGACATTTTATCGTTCACCAAATCCAGAAAGTGATCCATTTATAAGTGAAGGTGATAGTATAAAAATAGGTCAAAAANTGTGTATAATAGAAGCAATGAAATTATTTAATGATATTGAATCAGAAATATCNGGTAAAATTGTTAAAATACTTGTTGACGATAATTCACCAGTTGAATTTGATCAGCCATTATTCGAAGTTGATCCAAGTTAATAATCAAAATGATTAAAAAAGTACTTATTGCTAATCGTGGTGAAATTGCCCTAAGAGTAATTAGGAGTTGTAACGAAATGGGAATTAAAACTGTTGCAGTTTATTCCAAAGCNGATAAAGAAAGTTTNCATGTTCGTTTTGCAGATGANGCAGTTTGTATNGGTCCAGCTATATCAAAAGAATCATATTTAAGTATTCCTAGAATAATGGCAGCCGCTGAAATAACTAATTCAGATGCTATTCACCCCGGGTACGGCTTCTTATCAGAAAATGCTGAATTTTCAAAAATTTGTAATGANAGTGGAATAAAATTTATTGGACCTGATTGGAAGATGATTGAAAAAATGGGTGATAAAGTAACTGCTAAAGATACAATGAAAAAAGCTGGAATTCCTACAGTACCAGGATCTGATGGTCTTTTAAATTCAATAAAGGAAGGTAAAAAATTAGCGTCTTCTATTGGTTACCCTGTAATACTAAAAGCTACAGCAGGTGGTGGTGGAAAGGGAATGAGAATAGTTAATAGTGAAAAGGAGTTTGAAGATTCTTGGAATAGTGCAAAAGCTGAATCAGAAGCTTCTTTCTCAAACTCTGGCTTATATTTAGAAAAATTTATAGTAAAACCTCGTCATATTGAGATTCAAGTTATGGGAGATCAATATGGTAATGTGAGTCATCTATCTGAAAGAGATTGCTCAATTCAAAGAAGACATCAAAAATTAATTGAAGAAACACCTTCCCCTTTTGTAGATAGTGAATTAAGAGAAAGAATGGGAGAAGCTGCTGTAAAGGCATGTAAATTTATAAAATATGAAGGAGCTGGAACCATAGAATTTCTTGTTGATATAAACAAGAATTTTTATTTTATGGAAATGAATACTCGTATTCAAGTTGAACATGGAATTACTGAAGAAGTTACAGATTATGACTTAATTAAAGAACAAATCAAAGTAGCAGGTGGCGTAAAAGTATCTGGCAAACATTATTATCCCAAGTTATATTCAATGGAATGTAGAATTAATGCAGAAGATCCATCAGCTAATTTCAGACCATGTCCTGGTAAAATTACAGCATTACATAAACCAGGAGGTCACGGAGTCAGGGTAGATTCACATATATATTCAGGTTATGAAATACCTCCTAATTATGACTCCATGATTGCCAAGCTCATAGTTAGTCATCAATCTAGAGAAGAAGCTATAGTTAGAATGAAAAGGGCATTAAAGGAGTTTATTATAGAAGGAATTGAAACAACTATACCTTTTCATATAAAAATTATGGATGACCCTAACTTCAAAAAAGGAAATTTCACTACTAATTTTATGGAAACTTTCAAATATTGATTTCTATCTCTTTAAAATCAATACCTAATTTTTTTAATTTTTTTAGAATTGGATTATAAATGTCTTTATTAAAAGGTAATTGAATTCCTTTTTTATCTATACCATTTTTTAATATGTGCTCAATTAAAACAGCTATTGGTAAACCTACTGTTTTTGACATTGCTGTATAAATATTATCTTCACCTTCTATTCTTAAATAAGAAATTAATTTATTTATTTTCTTTTCAGATTTATATACAAATGTATGAGTCATTACAATTAAATCAATATCACCTTTCGAAAGAGTCCATTTATCCATTAAAATAGTTAAAAGAAAATCAGAAAACTTACCTTCTTTTAATGGAATCTTTTTATTTGAAAAAAAACCTGACCACTCTAAATTCTTAATAACTTGAGAGTTTTTTTTAATGCCATAAACTTCATGTAAAACCTTTTTTAAACCATTATAATCTTCAGCTTTTATATTATAATTAAAAAAATCAAAAAAAGTCATTTCATTATCATTATAAAGAGTTTTGCTATTACTTGTAAGTCCAAGGTTAATTAATAGAGACCATGTCTTACAAAAGCCCTTATGTCTTAGTGTACCTCTTTTAAGAGTTTTTATATCTTTTAGATTATATAAACTTTTATATTTCAATGAGTCTCTATTTGCATAACCTTCAAAATGTTCATTTTCTGGTATATTAATTGATGTCAAATCTTTAAATATTTCATCATATGATATTGATTTACTAATCCCCTCTTTCAAATATTTTGCACCTTCAACTCCTGCCAGTATAACATTCATTGGGTTCCATGTGAACTTGTAACCCCAAGGATTATTTTTTTTATCAAGCTTTACTAATCCACCTGTATAAGATTCAAATTCAATAATTTTATTTGATTTATTTAATTTATCAATCGTCTTCATTGCAGACATATGATCAATACCTGGATCAAGTCCCATTTCCATAAACAAAAAACAATCATTTTTAACAAATGATTTTTCTAATTTTTTTATTTTATCATCAAGGTATGATGCCGTAATCATATTAATTTTATTTTTTGAACATATTTCAGCAATCTCAAAATGCAAAAAAGGAGGTAATAAACTTACTACTATATAAGATCCCTGAAGAATCTGAATCAATTTTTCTTTATCTTTTACATCTAAAAAAGTAAAGTTTAATTCATTGAACTCATCAATATATGTGGGTCTATAATCTGAAAATATGTTTAAATAAATATCTAATTCTTTCCTTTTATCATATAAATACTTAATTAGATAAGATGAAGATTTTCCAGCACCTAGAATTACTATTTTTTTTGACATAAATTTGAGTTTACTATTTCGAGTTATATTAAATAAAAATAATAAAAATAAATAATGAAACTCATTATTACAGGAGGAAGACAATCAAATTCATCTTTATCATATTTTAATAAGGAATGGAGCAATGGAATTTGTGGAGTAATATATGAATATGATATTAAAAATGATAAGTTGTTAGAAAAAGTTAAATATAAAACACCCTTAGAGTTTCGAGCAAAAGAAAATTTTAGCATATCATTTAAAAGTGGTTCTATTCACAATAATAAACTTTATATAACTACTCTAACCGAAGTTTTAATTTACAGCCTTCCAGAATATAATTTAGAAGAAAGAATTTCACTTAAACTATTTAATGATTTACACCATGTTATAAATCATAAAAATGATCTGTATATTGTCGTAACAGGATTAGATATAGTAATAAGATATTCTCTATCTGAAAAAAAGGTATTATGTATTTATAATTGTTTTCCAGAGATTGAAACATGGAATAGATTTGATAAAAATAAAGATTATAGGAAAATTAATACTACAAAACCTCATTTTAGTCATCCTAATCATGTAACTATTCAAAATAATAAATTATTTATAACAAGATACAAACAACAAGATGTATTAGTTTATTCACTTGATGGAAAAATTATTGACAACATAATTTTAAATGAAGGAATTCCTCATGATGGATGTGTTTTTAAAAATAAGTTTATTTATACTGTAGTTAATGGAAAAATTATAGAAATAAACAAAAATAATTTTAATGAAAAAAAAATTTTTGATCTAAATAAATTTCAAAAAGATAATAAATCATTGGGATGGTGCAGAGGTTTTCAAAAAATAGATTCAAATAATTATGTTGGATTTAGTAGAATAAGACCAACAAAGTTCATTGAAAATGTTAAGTGGCTAGGCAATAAGCTTTCTGATAAAGTAAAACTTAAAATGCCAACAAGATTAGTCTGTTATGATAAAAATTATTCTAGATTAATAAAAGAAATAAATTTAGAAGATTATAGAATTAATTGGATATTTAGTATTCTTAAAAATTAATCCCTTTTCACCACTGTTGAAGAAGCCTGAGACTTTGGTAAAATAGTTATATCACTAATATTAACATTATCTGATCTATTCATAATAAAGCTTATTACATCAGCAACATCATCAGCAATTAAGGGATCCATTCCTTTATAAACATTTTCAGCTTTTCCTAAATCATTTTTGAATCTAACTTTAGAAAATTCTGTATTTACAAGACCAGGGTTAACTTGTGATACCTTAATGTTTTTATGATTCAGATCTATTCTCATACTCTGAGAAATTGCATCAACAGCAAATTTTGATGCACAATATATATTTCCTTTAGGATAGACCTCTTTACCAGCAATTGAACCAATATTAATAACATGACCTCTTTTATTAAATACCATAATTTTCAGAATCTCCTTAGAAACATAAAGTAATCCCTTAACATTTATATCAATCATCTTATCCCAATCATCAGAATTTCCATCAAATATATAGTCCATACCGTGTGCATTACCAGCATTATTAATTAAAAAATCAATATTTTTCCATTTTTCATTAAGGCTTTTAATCTTTTCTGAAACTTCATCTTTATTTCTAACATCAAAAGATAAAATTATAACATTAGTTTTTTTTGACAAATAATCTCTAAGTTCAATCAGTCTTTCTTTCCTCCTACCACAAAGAATTAAATCATAATTATTTGATAAAAGTTTTGCTGTAGCCTGACCAATTCCAGAGGTAGCTCCAGTAATGAATACTATCTTTTTATTNTTATTTTGGTCCACCCTCAAATGTAAAGAAAAATGAAATATTGTGAACTATTATTTTATCTAATGGTAAATTATATTGATTAGTATTTTTTCCATTTAACATATTCCTAAGTCCTCTTGAATACCGTAATTCAGGTGAGAACTTAAAAAGTTGAAAAAACAAATCACTACCAAAACCTATCTCCAATGANACNTCAAAAGATTTTAAGTCAATAANATCTTCTCCAGCCTCATCTTTATTTTTTGCTCCAATCTCAAGGCTAGGTTTAATCCCAGCAATCAAAAACATTCTATGATTTTTCCTTCTCTTAGATTTATATTTAAAAAGTATAGGTGACTCTAAAAAAACTGCTGGTCTAATATTTGAGAAAATAGTACCATCTACATTATAATAATCTAATCTAAATTCAGAAAATGAAACTTGTAATAATGTTCTTAAATCGAAAGGATAAATAAGATTAAAGTCTGATACAAAACCTAATTTAAAACCTGGCATTGATTTTGAATGAATGCTATGTAAATTACTGAAGTTAGGATCTAAAAATTCTTCAGAATAATATATTCTATAATATGTTGAATGAGTACCTAAAAGAAAGCCGAAATGAGTGTTAACATCATCATAACCACTTAAGTTAATTCTTGTTGATTGAGAATACAAAGAAGAATTCATTGAAATTAATACCATTAAAAGGANAAAAATCTTTCTCATTTATTACTAAATATAACATCTAAACTTTAAAATTGAATTAAAATTGTATAATGGTTGAAAACATGATCATAAAGGAAGCTAAATTTATAAAGAGTAGTGCAACACTTTCAGAGTGTCCTGAAAAAAAATTACCTGAATATGTTTTCTTAGGAAGATCAAATGTTGGAAAATCTTCATTGATCAATATGTTAGTTAATCAAAATAAACTNTCTAAAATATCTTCAAAACCTGGGAAAACACAGCTTATAAATCATTTTAAAATTGATAATAATCTATACTTTGTAGATTTACCAGGATACGGATGGGCTAAAACAAGCAAATCAAATAGAGATAAATGGGATAANATGACAAAAAATTTTCTTATTAATTCTGATAAAATTTCTTTAATATTTATTTTAATTGATTTAAGGTTAAAACCTCAAAAGATTGATATTGAGTATATAAACTATATTGGTAAAAACAAACTACCTCTTAACCTTATCTTCACTAAAAGTGATAAGGTAACAAAATCAAAAATAACCTCTAACATAGATAATTTTTTAAATGAATTGTCAAAATATTGGTCTTCGACACCTAATTATTTTGTTTCTTCTTCTATAAAAAATATTGGAAGAGAAGAAATTTTAATTCATATTTTCAATATTAATAAATCAATATTAAAATGATTAGTATATTCTATGATCTCTTTATAAGAATATTAAATCTACTCTTATTTATTAGCTCATTTATTAATAAAAAAAATAAAAAAATATTAGATGGAAGAAAAAATACATTAAAGTATATAAAAAAATATATTAGATCAGATGAAAAATTAATATGGGTTCATGTGTCTTCAGTTGGAGAGTTTGAACAAGCTAAACCAATAATTGATCTTATTCATAAAATAAAATCTCATAAGATACTCGTNACATATTTTTCATCATCAGCTGAAAATGAAGTTAAAAAATATAAAAAAATAAATTATAACTTTTATTTATTATCTGATAAAAGATCAAATACTAAAAAGTTATTTAAATTATTAAAACCAACATTAATTATTATTATTAAGTATGAGTTCTGGATAAATCTAATAAATACAGCTAAAAATAAATCAATCCCAGTTATTTCAGTATCATCAGTCTTTAGGCCTAGACAAATTTATTTCTATAACATTGGATTTTTTTTAAGAAATGCATTACAAAATATCAATCTTTTTCTTGTACAAGATGAAAAATCTAAAATTTTATTAAATAAAATTAATATAAATAATGTAAAAGTAATAGGAGATACTAGATTCGATAGGGTACTTGATATATACAATAATTTTAAAAAAATTAATAGTATAGAAAACTTTATTAATAATAAAAATACTGTTGTAATTGGTAGCAGCTGGAGAAGTGATATTAAAATTTTGAAAAAAGAAATTGGAAGAGATTTAACAGATACAAAATATATTATAGCTCCTCATAATATTGAATCAAATGAGATTGAATTTTTAGAAAATAATTTTATAAATGACACTATTAGATTCTCAGAATTACCTCAAAAAAACGTAAGAAAAAGAATTCTAATTATTGATAACTTAGGAATGTTATCTTCTATTTATAGATACTGCAAACTTGCATACATAGGCGGTGGATTTAGAGGAGCTTTACATAATACTTTAGAAGCTGCAGTATGGGATATTCCAGTAATATATGGGTTTAATAAAAACAATAAAAAATTTATAGAAATTCAAAAATTAGAAAATAACAATATTGGATTCCCAATTAGAAATGGTAATGAATTCAAACTCATCAAAAATAGAATTTTAAAAAATAGAGATGTAGGAAAAGGAGGGAATTCATTTATTGTAAAAAACTCAGGAGCCACAGAAAAAATAAATAAATTATTATCAAAATATCTATAATGGAAGGAGTTGTAATTAAGTCTACAGGTGATNTATATAATGTTAAAATAAATNATAANATTNTTAGATGTAATTNNAGAGGNAAAAATAAACTAAATAATATNTTTTCAAATCCTATAGTCTCGGGAGATAAAGTAAAGGTTCAANTAATTGATAATCAATCTGGNNTAATTGAAAAANTTGTTGAGAGAAAAAATTATTTTATTAAAAGATCACTTAAAGATAAAAAAGCTCATATAGTTGGTGCAAATCTTGACCAAGTTGTTGTGATGGGTAGTATAAAAAATCCATACACTAAATTAAAATTTATAGATAAGTGTATTGCTGCATCCATATATTATAATATAAATCCTATCCTAGTATTTAATAAAATTGATCTACTAGATAAATCTGAAAACATAAAATTAAATGATATCTCAAAAATTTATAAAAATGCAGGAATCGATACTTTAAGTATATCAGCTAATTTAAAAATTAACTTAGAAAAGTTATTAGAAAAGTTATTAGAAAAGAAAACTTTAATTTTAGGTAATTCAGGTGTAGGTAAATCTACTTTAATAAATAAAATTTCTTCAAACTCTAAACAGAAGACTGATAAATTATCAATTAAAACTGGAAGAGGAAAACAAACTACAACTTTCTCAGAATCTTTTGAAATAAATAAAAACAGTCAAATTATAGATTCCCCTGGATTTAAAGAATTTTACTTTTTTGATATTAAAAAGAATGATTTAAAATTCCTATACCCAGAATTTAAATTATTTAATGATAAATGTAAATTCAATAATTGTTTGCATAAAAATGAACCTAAATGTTCTGTTAAAAGTGCAATAGGTAAAAGTATTTCTGAGAGAAGATATAATAATTATTTATCAATACTTGATGAATTAGATTAACTATAAACGCTTTATTTTTATCCTTAAATAAGCTATTAAAATTGTCATAAAAGGACTAATAAGACTAAAGAAACAAAAAGGTAAATAGGTTAAAGTAGATACATTTAAAACGCCTGCATGATATGCACCACATGTATTCCATGGAACCAAAACTGAAGTGACAGTTCCGCTATCTTCTAGTGTTCTACTTAAATTTTCTGGAGAAAGACCCTTTTCCTTATAAATTGAAGAATACATTTTCCCAGGAACAACTATTGATAAATATTGATCTGAAGCAGTTAAATTAAAAAAAATGCAAGTTCCAGCAGTAGAGGTTACTAATGACCCTACAGAATTAACTTTCTTTAAAATTAAAGATGAAATTACATTTAAAAATCCCGCTTTATCCATAATACCACCAAAAATCATTGCTGATATAACAAGCCATATTGTTCCAAGCATTCCATACATACCACTTGATGAAAGAAGGTCAGAAACCAAATCATTAGATGTAGATATTGAGATTGAACCATATAATGACTTCATAATTCCAATAAATAATGAGGTCCACTCATCTGAATTATTTCCTGAGACTTCTACGACTAAATCCCTTTGAAAAATTAAAGCAAAAACAGATCCAAGTATAACTCCAACAAATAATGCTGGGACTGCTTTAATTTTTTTATATATAAGAATAATAACAGTTAAAGGAACTAGAAATAATATAGGAGAAATATAAAATTTATCTAAAATTGAATTAGAGATTAGTGAAGCATTATCAATATTTGCATCAGTAGAAATACTCATTCCCATTATTATAAAAATAAATAGAGAAATAATTATAGATGGTAAGGTAGTTATAGATAAATATCTAATATGAGTAAATAAATCACTTCCTGCCATTGCAGGAGCAAGATTAGTTGTATCTGAAAGAGGAGACATTTTATCTCCAAAATAAGCACCACTAAGAATAGAACCTGCTATAAGACCTTCAGGGATATTAAGAGCTTTACCAATACCAATTAATGCAATACCAATTGTAGCAGATGTAGTCCAAGAACTTCCTGTTGCCATTGAAACAATAATACATATTATACATGCAGCAAATAAAAATATTTTAGCATTTAAAATTTGGATACCATAATAAATTAAGGCGGGGACAATTCCACTTAACAACCATGATCCTGCGAGAGAACCNACTAGAAANAGTATAAGAATAGAAGGAATAGCTGAATTTATACTTTTTTGTATTCCCTTTTGAATTTCAATCCATTTATATCCTAGATTAAAAGCAATAATAGCAGCTATAGAAGAAGATAAAATAAGAACAATTTGAATACTTCCAGAAAGAGCATCATTTCCAAAAATTGATACATTAATAGACAATAATATTACAAGGAAGATTATTGGCAAAAAAGACTCAATTAAACTAGGTGTTCTTTTTTCATTCATTCTTAACAAATTAATAATATTTATTAAGAAAAACTGGAAAAGCAACTTAAATAAAACTATTATAGTCATTAAATATTAATGATGTCCAGAGATTATAATAATATTATACAATTAATTAATTCACAAAAGGATAACTTTCCATTAGACCAATTATTCTATGTTGACAAAAGCATTTATGAATTAGATTTAGAAACATTTTTTTATAATCAATGGATATTTGTTGGTCATCAGTCTAGAATACCAAATAAAGGAGATTATTTCATATTCTCAATTGGAAATGAATCCATAATTATTATTAGAGAAAGTGAAAGTCAAATAAATTGTTTTTACAATGTATGTAGACATAGAGGTTCTCAAATATGTTTAGAAACTGAAGGAAATTCTAAAAAATTAGTATGTCCTTATCATGCTTGGACATATAATTTAGATGGAAAATTAAAAAATGCTAGAATGATGTATGAAGATTTTGATAAAAAAAAGTGGAGTCTTAGTAAATGCAACTCAAAAGTTTTTCAAGGACTAATTTTTTTAAATTTTTCTAATCATCCTGATGATTTTAATGAGTTTATTAAACCACTAAAACCTTTTATTGAATTACATGGTCTAAAAAATGCAAAAATAGCTGTTAAAAAAGTTTATCCTACAAATGGTAATTGGAAATTAACTCTTGATAACTTTCATGAATGTTATCATTGTCTTCCATCACATCCTGAGTATTGTCAAGTTCATTCAAAGGAATATATTCAAGCATATGGAGCAGGTAATAATACTGGTCCTGAATCTAAAGTTTTTAATAAAAAATTAGATGAATGGAATAATAAAACAAAAGAATTAGGTTATCTAACCGGAGAATTTTCAGAAATTAATTTTTCAAATTTTTTTAGAAGTGCTGAAAGAACACCATTTGATGATAATAGACTATCAGAAACTAAATCTGGTAAGCCTGCATCAACTTTAATGGGAAATTTTAAAAATTTTGATGGTGGGTATACAACAATTGGCACTTCACCATTTAATAGTCTAATTATGTCAAATGATTTTGCAACAACATTTACTTTTATTCCAAGAGGACCAATGAAGACTGATGTGGAAATAATGTGGTTAGTTGATGAAAATGCATCCGAAGGAAAAGATTATAATATTGATGAATTAATATGGATGTGGAATGAAACTACAATTGCTGATAAAAGAATTATAGAAAATAATCAAAATGGAGTTCTCTCAAAAAAATACAAACCAGGACCTTTATCAACTATGGAAATAGGATTAGAAAAATTAAAAAATTGGTATTTAAATCATCTTAAAAAAAATTTAACTTAATATTTTTTTCTCAATTCTATATATTACACCTCTTTCTTTAAGATAATTATTTATAAACTTATGGTGACCACCAAGATATTCAGGAGGTGATATACCAACCTTATTATATTTATTTTCTAAAACCAAATTTGATACTGCTGAGCAAGTAAACCCTGTAGTTCTTGCCATTGAAATTGTACCTTCTGTAAAAGAATCTAATAGATTATAAGTATAACAAACTTTATGTTTTTCTTCTTCTCCTTTAATTTTAATTCTCATAACAGTATAATCTTCATCTCCATCCTTCATCTCCCATTTTGGAAATAATAATTTAGAAGTGANATCAATAGGCCTAACCTTATTTCCATTAACTTCTATCTCATCATATGAGAAAAATCCAGAACTTCTTAATACTTTAATATATTCTACACATCCAGGATATCTTAAAGTTTTTTCAATCATATTAGGAACATGATTCATTGTTTTTATAAGAGTTCTTAAACCATCTGAATTCCAACTTTCAAGAGTTCCAATATTTTCAAAGTCTATCATTTCTGTATCAGAGAGAGCTTCTCTCACAACTAACTTAGAGTTTTGCACATACCTTGCAGGTCTAATATATTCTTCAATAACATCAATAGGAGAAAAAACAGCTTGATATTCATACGGCCAAATTCTAACTTTTGGTAATCCACCAACTAAACATTCATAATCAGTAATTATCATTGATCTATCATGGTGGCCAAAAATAACATTTCCCATTCCTGGTGCTACCCCACAATCCATTACTGCAACTACATTATTTTTTTTTGCAAGTTTATCAAGATTAAATGGATCTTCTGGATAAAATGAGATATCAACAATATTTTTTCCAGCATTAATAACTCTTTTCATAGAATCATACCCCATAAAACCAGGAAGAGCTCCAACTACTAAATCATAATCTTTGACTAAATTTTCCAAAACATCCTTTTNAGATACATCTAAGCAATGAGTTTTTATGTTTTTATTTAAAACATTAAGATTTTTTTTTGAAATATCTACTACTGAAACAGAGTGTTTAATAGATAAATCTTTTGCAATAACACTTCCTACTAAACCAGAACCTAAAACAATTATATTAGCCATATTTATTTAATTTTTATTTTCACTTTGTAATAAGAATGCTTTAATAAAACCATTAATATCACCATCTAAAACATTATTTACATCACCTCTTTCTATTCCTGTCCTCACATCCTTAATCATTTTATATGGATGAAGAACATAATTTCTAATTTGGGAACCAAAGTCAATTTTCAATTTTGTACTATCCCTTTCATCTTTTTCTTTATTTACTTTNTCTACTTCTAATTGATATAATTTAGATTTTAACATATTTAAAGCTTTTTCTTTATTTANTATTTGACTCCTTTCTTGTTGACACTCTATAATTAACCCTGAAGGCTCATGCTTCAATCTAACAGCTGATTCAATTTTATTTACACTTTGACCNCCTGCACCACTAGCTCTAAATGTTTCCCATTCAATATCAGCAGGATTAATATTTATTTCTATAGTTTCATCAACTTCAGGATATGCAAATAGTGATGCAAANGAAGTATGACGTCTTGCTCCAGAATCAAAAGGAGAAATTCTTACCAAACGATGAACACCTATCTCTGACTTTAAGTTACCGTANGCAAATTCACCTTCAATTCCTAAAATTGCTGATTTAATACCAGCTGTATCTCCCGGTTGAATATTCACTTTTTTAACGACAAAGTTTTGNGATTCAGCCCACATGATNTACATTCTCATTAATATACTTGCCCAGTCTTGACTCTCAGTTCCTCCTGCACCTGGATTAATTTCAATTATTGCACTCATTTGATCTTCTTTACTTGAAAGCATTTTCTTAAACTCAAGTTTTTCTACTAAATCCAATGTTTTATTATATTCTAACTTAATTTCTTCTTGATCAACTTCTCCTGATTCATAAAATTCAAATAAAGTCTCTAAATCGGATATAGAAGAGGTAATATTATCATATGCAACCACCCAAACTTTATTAGAAGATATTTCTTTTAAAACTTTTTCAGCTTCTTGCCTATTATCCCAAAAATCAGGTTCAAGAGAGTCTTTTTCCTTGAGAGAAATTATCTCCCTTCTTTTATCATAGTCAAAGATAGCCTCTTAGAGCTGAGGCACGCTTAGTTAAATTATTTACTTGATCTATATTCATTAATTTAATTTATAAACCCAACCAAATTTATCTTCAGATTCACCATATTTTAATGAATTTAATGTTTTTAAAAGAGTAGATGAAATAGATTTTTCAGANTCTTGAGATATATTATATTTTTTATTTTTATAACCAATAGTCTTAATTGGAGCAATTGTAGCAGCCGTACCTGCACCAAATGCTTCAGTAATTGAGTTATTATTTAAAGAATTAATTATCTCCTCCACAGAAATTTTTCTTACATCAATATCAATATCAAGGTGTTTGCTAAGTAAAATTATACTATCTCTTGTAACTCCATCTAAAACAGTATCCCCTAGAGGAGGTGTTATTAGTTTATTATTTATTANAAAAAATAAATTCATNGTTCCNGACTCCTCAACATATTTGTGTTCTTTACCATCTGTCCAAATTAATTGATGATAACCATCTTTTTGTGCNNTCACAGCAGGATAAAGAGCCGCTGCATAATTAGCAGCAGTCTTTGAAAAACCAACGCCACCTGAAACAGCGCGAGTATATTTAGTCTCTATTTTAACATTAACTGGTTCAGAGTAATATCCTCCAGCTAATCCACAAATAATTATAAATTTATATTTTTCAGCTGGTTTAATNCCAATATATGGGTCAACAGCAAACATAAAAGGTCGTATATATAATGAACTATTTTCATATTTAGGGACCCATCTTTTATCTATCTTTAATAATTCAGTNATAGATTGAATAAAATATTTTTCAGGAAAATTTGGCATACACATTCTTTCTGCACTTTTATTAAATCNTTCAGCATTTTTATTTGGTCGAAAAATAAGGACTTCTCCTTTTTTATTTTTATATGCTTTTAGACCTTCAAATATTGTCTGACCATAATGCAGAGATGNACAAGCTGGAGATAATTTTAAATCTTTATGGGGACTAATACTAAAATTTGACCACTTACCATCTTCATAATCAGCAGTAAACATATGATCNGTATAGTAATTACAAAACCCAAGNTCAGAAAAATCAACTTTATTAAGGTTTGATTCTCTAACTTTATTTACATTAACAATCATAAAATAAAATTAATTTTTTTTATCTGAAGAAATCAAACCATCTTTTAATCTTACAATTCTCTTTGAGAATTTAGCAATATCTTCTTCATGCGTAACCATAATAATAGTATTTCCTCTATCATGTAAAATTGAAAATAGATCCATTATACTATGTGATGTTTTACTATCTAGATTACCTGTTGGCTCATCAGCTAAAATTATACTAGGGTTATTTACTAATGCTCTGGCAATAGCTACCCTTTGTCTCTGCCCCCCAGATAATTCATTTGGGTTGTGTGTTGCTCTGTCTACTAAATCTACATCTTTAAGGGCTTCCATAGCCATGTCTTTTCTTTCACTAGATGAATAGCCAGCATAGACTAAAGGTAAAGAAACATTATCTAAAGCAGATGCCCTAGGAAGTAAGTTAAATGTCTGAAAAACAAATCCTATCTCTTTATTTCTTATATCAGCAAGTTCATTCTCAGTCATATTACTAACATCCTTACTATTTAATTTATATTTTCCACCAGTTGGGGAATCTAAGCATCCAATAATATTCATTAAAGTTGATTTTCCAGATCCAGAAGCACCCATAAATGAAACATATTCATTTTGTCTAATATCTACTGAGATTGTATCAAGAGCTTTAACAGTTTGCGTTCCAACATAGTAGTGCCTTGAAATATCTTTAACTTCAATAATTTTTTTCATTTTAATATTTTAATTTCGCTCTATAAATTAGATGCCAAAGTAAACAAAATTGCTCTTATTATTTTAAGATATATTAATTTATAATTAAATGGAAATATTTTTTCAGTTAGAGACTTATGTAGCATTATTCACTTTAACTATTATTGAAATAATATTAGGTATAGATAATATTATTTTCATTTCAATAGTAACAAATAAAGTAAAAAGAGAAGAGAGACAAAAAGCTAGAGTAATTGGACTTTTATTAGCTCTTGTTTTACGGATAATAATGTTATTTGGGTTAACGTGGTTTATAGGTTTAACCAAGCCAATATTCTTTAATTTTAGTATTAAAGATTTAATTTTACTTATTGGAGGTGGTTTTTTAATAATTAAAAGTGCTTTAGAAATATCACATAAAATAAATGTTAATTTTGATGAAAAACTCACTAGTAACAAAGCAATATCATTTAAGTCTGTAATTTGGCAAATTGTTGCGGTAGATTTTGTTTTTTCAGTTGATTCCATTTTGACTGCAATAGGATTAACAGATGTTCTATTATTAATGGTGATTGCTGTTGTAGCATCAATTCTTTTTATGATTTTCTACTCATCTAAAATAAGTGATATTATTGATAGGTATCCTTCTCTTGAAATTTTAGCTTTAAGCTTTTTAATTCTTATAGGATTTACTCTGATTCTTGAAGCAGCACATTATGAAGTACCAAAAGGGTTTATTTATTTTGCCCTATTCTTTACTTTAGGTGTTGAATTATTAAATATAAAATTTAGACGAGTTAGTTTAAAAAGGATAAAAATTAAAAAATAATTATTCTTTTATCACTTTTTGCATAGTCTTCTTATCTCCCTGTAATAATTGTATTATGTATACACCGTCATTAGAATTAGATATATCTATACTATGAGATGAAGAAGCATTTTTATTATCTAATATTCTTTCTGTAATAGATCTACCAAATATATCAGTAATTTTAAAATTAACATCTCCTCTCCAAGTATCATTAAACTTTATATTTACTATGCCATTTGTTGGGTTTGGATATACAGATATATTCTTATCTAATTTAGTAAATTCTATTCCTTGAACGACTGGAGTTTCTATCTGAATATAGAGATCATCTACCATCCATCCCCATCCTACAGTTAAGTCATCAGAAAACATTCTAAATCTAACTTTAACGGTATCACCTTCATTAAAGTGAGGCTTAAAATTAGCTTCTTTACTTCTTAATAAATCAGGATTACCAAATTGATTCGTTGCATAAGCTGACTTCCATGTTGGGTCTGAATCTGAATCATAACCATCTAATAGAGCTTTCCATGTTATGCCATCTTTTGAAGCTTCAACAATTACATAATCCCAAAACTGTGCATCACCATATGAAGTGCCTGGTTCACCTGGCTCTACAATAACTATTTCTTGGAATTTAATAGATGGAGTAAAATCTGTAACTATTATAGGTATGTTAAGCATAGCATGAACACTATAACCATCTGTATAACCTCCATCAACTCCAGATTCATATGGATGCTCGGTATGTAACTGCCTTCCCTCAAAACCACCTTGAACACCAATCCTGAATCTATCTAGATAAAATTCATCTCCCACAAGATCACTAAATGTAGTTTTAAACTGTGTTCTTGCATCTAAAATAGGATTTACAGTGATCTCAATAATATTAGATGGATACATTACTCCATCCTTATATGCAAAAGCTTGTAAGCTGAAATCACCTTTATCATCAACTTCAAAGGTATATTCTTTGATCACAACTGAATCTGTATCATAATATGTTGATCTAAGAACACTATTTGCTTTAATTTCAAGAGAATCATACAATGATCTTAATTCAACTTTAGCCATTATCTCATACTTTTCATCATTATCAGTCTGATTTCCTTCTAATAAATTAGGAGCAAGAGTAGTAGGTTTAGGAACGAATGTTTTTAAATCATCTAGAGTAGCTGTCCATATACCTCTACCATGAGTTGCAAATACAACTTGTCCTTCATCTTTAATTTTCATATCCCAAATGGTAACATTTGGCAAATTTCCAACAACTTTATGCCAAGACCCCCCTCTATTTGTAGACTCAAACAATCCAATTTCTGTTCCTGCCCACATTATATTTGAATCATGTGGCATAACTAGAAAACTATATACTGCGACATCTGGGAAGCCATTTGATGATTTCCCAGAAACATTTAAATGGAAGCCTGAGAGATCACTCCAAGATTCACCTAAATTTTTAGTTTCAATTATTTTCGCTTCACCCGCAATACCAAATAATATATATGCCGTTGAATCCTCATTAGGGTGTGAATATAAACCAGTTATCGTACCTAAATTTGCAAATTTTGATACAGGATCAAATGTAGCACCCCAGTCTTTAGATATAAAAATATCGGCTGTATTATCCATGACGCCTCCTGCATAAACAAATCTAGGATTTGCAAGAGAAACTTCAACATCAGCACCACTCCAAAAACTATTTCCCCATGTCCCCCCAATTTGAGTATGATTCCAAGAAACTCCAAAGTCTGATGACTTATCAACACCTGATGAAGAGATTGTATATAAGACATCTGGATCTTGGTATGATGTAGATGCTCTATTAATAAACGGACCACTTCCAGTTAATGAACCTCCAACATAAGTCCAACTAGAACCTCCATTATGTGTATAATATAAATTATTTCCTTGATATCCACCAAACATCTTATCAGGGTCAGTAAAGTGAGCAATCACTTCAAAACCATCACCACCTATTGGGTGAAAATAATTAGTAGTATCACTTGCATCTTGATTTCTTGGAGAGTAAAATGTTCCATTATCTTGTGCACCAGCAACATACTGATCAAATCCTGCAATTTTATCTGCCCCATAAAATTGAGTAGTATTATATCCTCCTCCAGGAGCAAACATGATATCGGAAATTAAACCAGCTCTTTTGAAATGGTCATCCTTGGCGCCTGGATCCTTATCTGAAATAGTATAATAGATTCCTCCATCAGTCGTGAGGTATATTCTAAATGTACTATCGACTTCTGAATCAACAATTGTTCCTAGGTTATGATGATCGACGTGAACATTTTCATTTATATCAAATGCTCCACCATTATCATATTGGTTGGTCATATATTCTACTGATTTTTTTAGTGTCTTATAAGTTGCATCAATAAACTCAATTTTTATTTTTGACTCAGGAATATTTTGAGGATCCCAAGAAACTCCATCAGCAAGAAATGGCCATATAAGAAATAATGATTTATGTAATTGGCCATAGATAGAGTTGACATTACCAGGAGTTCCATCTCCAAAAATTTCTGACTGATCCATATCTGGGTCATAAGGTATTGATTGAGGAAATATATATTCTCTACTGTCACCTTGAGCAGCGAGAAGATTAAATTCTCCATCGTTTGCGTTATCTCTAAAGGAAACAGTAAGTTGTTGTTCTGGGTCTGTAGAAATATTCCACACTTCAAATGGAACCTCTACCACACCTTCGTAGTTATATTTATCGTGAGTCACACCAGAGGTTGAACCCTCAGGCACTGAAAATCTATAAGCTTTTTGACGCTTTCCAGGACCAAACCTTACCTCTATATCTACAAGGTCTGGACTGTCTGAATTATTATTCCATTCAGTTTCATCAGGAGAAATTGCAGAACCTCCCCATATATTAACTAAATTCATATGTGAAGTTGTGTTATCTAATGTAACTTTTGTAGTAGAACCAGAAAATGTTGTTCCAGCATCAGGTAATACAGTAGCTTTACTTGCATCTCTTCCACCATAATATACTATACTATCATTAAATGGATTAACAGTTATAGTATTATCAAACCATCCCTGTGGATATAACCAATCATCATCCGTATTATCATCATTCTTCAATAAATTCCAAGTAGTTCCTCCATCATAAGAGACTCTAAGGAAAGATGCAGCATTGCCATCAATTCCAGCAAATACAATATCAGGATTTTGATGTGAAACAGCAATCTCTAATCTTCCAAAAGCACCTCCTCCTCCTCCAGATAGAATACCATCTGCATTATTGTATGAGACAGTACCTCCTAAGCCAATACCACCTGGGTTAGACCATGAAGAACCCGCATCAATTGACCTAATTACTCCTGCACCTCTTAGCGCAGCATACTGTATGTTAAAATCTGAAGGGGCAGCAATAATTTGCTGAATTCTTGCTGGAGACTCTGAAACTTTTGTCCAAGATGTTCCTCCATCTATAGTTTTAAATATGAAGCTACTACCTCCTCCAACCGTACTTATAACAACAACATCTGAGTTATTTGGATCAACAATTAATCTACTAACATTTGAAAACCTAGCATCCACATAACCTGCATTATCTTTTGTAGATACATTCGTCCAGTTAGCTCCACCATTAATAGATTTATAAACCCCAGCACCAGAAATATCTCCGAGAGACCCTATCCAGTTTTCACCAGTTGCAGCATATAATACATCGGTATTAGACTTTGATTGACCTAGCCATGAAATAGCTATGTTATCCATATCATTAGAAATACTAACCCAAGAAGTTCCTCCGTCTAAACTTTTCCATACTCCCCCGCCTACACTTCCTGCAATCCATGTATCTTTAGATGAATCACTAGCATCTACTAATAATGCTCTAGTTCTTCCAGGAGCATTATAAGGGCCTCTTTCAATAAAGACCGCATTATCCTTAGCATATGTTGAAAATGTTGGATTTGGATTACCAGATGATCTTGAATAATTATTATTAAGTTTTTTTAATGCTTTTTCTAACTCTATTCTTTTATAATCAGGTTTATAAGAATTAAATCTAGAAGGTTTATTGACATCAATAGCACCATGTTTAACAGCGGCATGGTAGTACATATATTTCTCAGGACCATCATACTTTGCTTCACCAACAACAATTGATTTTTTAGGTTTTTTTGTTTTAAAAGAAGATTGATTGTTTTCTATTTTACTACAAGAAATAAGTCCGAGTATAAGTAGGAGATTTAAATTAAAAAATTTCATATTTTTAGAGAAAGAGATGTTCAACAACAATAACTATACGTAATATATAATTTGTTGGTTAATCTAACAAATGAAATTTTTATATAAAATGAAGATTTAATTTGCGCAGAATTCTTTTAATCTTCTGTTTTTTCCAGGTTCTCTTAATTTCTGAAGTGCTTTTTCTCTTATTTGTCTTACCCTTTCTCTAGTTAATCCCATAACATCACCTATTTCTTCTAATGTGTATGGATTATCAAAACCAATGCCAAAACTCATTAAAACTACATCTCTTTCACGAGGTGTTAGAGTAGATAGCGCTCTCATAGTCTCAATTTTAAGTGAATGATTAAAAACTAATCCAGTATCTGTTGGACCTTCAGAGTTGTTTTCTAATACATCTAACAATGATCCTGAATCATCTTCCCCAAATGGTGCATCCATAGACATCTGTTTTACCTCAGCTCCTAAAGTACTTCTAACTTCGGTAGTTTTCATATCTAAATTTTCAGCAATTTCTTCTTCAGTTGGTTCACGCTCATACTTTTGTTCAAGTTCCGCATAAGCTCTTCTTATCTGATTTATAGCACCTGATTTATTCATGGGTAATCTTACTATTCTTGATTGTTCAGCGAGAGCTTGCATAATAGACTGTCTGATCCACCATACTGCATATGAAATAAACTTGAACCCTTTCGTTTCGTCAAACTTTTTAGCAGCCTTTATTAAACCAAGATTACCTTCATTAATAAGATCATTTAAAGGAAGACTTCTATTCTGATATTGTTTAGCAACTGATACAACAAATCTCAGGTTTGCTCTAACCAACTTATCTAATGCATCTTGATTATCTTTTTTAATTTCTTTTGCTAATCTCACCTCTTCTTCAGGTGTGATCATAGGGACACCACTTACTTCAGTAAAATATTTTTCAAGAGTGTGACTTTCCCTTCTATTTGTAATTGATTGAGTTATCTTAAGCTGTCTCATGAGTTTTTATCAGAAAAAATTATTTGCAAATGTATCATATTATTTTAAATTTTTCAAAGAAATAGGGCATTAACGGGCATTAAATTTCAACTTTAATCTATCTCAACTTCAATATTATCTGTCTTAGGTTTTGACTGACAACATAATATATATCCCTCAGATATTTCTTCATCAGATAACCCATCACTAACTTCCATTTCAACAGAACCACTAATTAATTTTCCTTGACATGCTGTACAAACACCACTTTGACATGAATAAGGTAAATCTATATCATTTTCTAAAGCAGAATCTAGAACAGTTTCTGATTTCTGCATTTTAAATTCAAATTCATCTCCATCAATCTTAATTTTTACAACAGTACTTTCTTTCATCTTGAAATTTTATCTTAATAACGTGAATATATATGATCTGTTACAATATTTATCTAAATTTGTAAATGAATTCAATCTCAAAAAGTCTACTTTCAATATCTCCAATTGATGGTAGATACTCAAATAAGACATCTTTATTACAAAACTATTTTTCTGAGTATGCACTGATAAAATATAGAGTTTATGTTGAAATTAAATATTTTATCGAGCTAGCAAAAAATAAGATAAAACCAATTAATGAAATTTCAGAAAATAAATTAAAAGATGTTGAAAAAATCATTAAAAANTTCAATGTTGAGGATGCTGAAAGAATTAAAGAGATTGAAAAAAATATAAATCATGACGTTAAAGCAGTAGAATATTTTATTAAGGAGAAATTTGATAAATTAGGTCTAAAAGATTATAAAGAATTTATTCATTTTGGACTTACCTCACAGGATATAAACAACACTGCTCTTCCTTTAATGGTTAAAGATTCTTTAGATAAGGTTATCTTTCCTTCCTATAAAGCTATTATTAAAGAAATTCATAAAAAATCTACTGAAATGAAAGATATTGCAATGGTTGCAAGAACTCATGGGCAACCAGCTACTCCAACNACTTTAGGAAAAGAGTTTATGGTATTTGAAGAGAGACTTCTTAAACAGCTAGAAATGTTAAAAAANATTCCAAATAATGGAAAATTTGGTGGAGCTTCTGGTAACTTAAATGCACATTATATTTCATATCCAGAAATAGATTGGAATAGTTTTTCAGATAAATTTTTAAAATCAATTGGTCTTATAAGAAGTAAGCCTACCACTCAGATTGAACATTATGATAATATGGCTGCTATATTTCATAACATAAGCAGAATTAATACAATTTTAATAGATCTATGTAGAGATGTTTGGCATTATATTTCAATTAATTATTTAATTCAAAAAGTTAATAAAAAAGAAGTTGGATCTTCTGCTATGCCTCATAAAGTAAATCCAATTGACTTTGAAAATGCTGAAGGTAATTTAATGTTTGCAAATTCACAGTTTATTTTTCTATCAGAAAAATTACCTATATCAAGACTTCAAAGAGATCTAACAGATTCTACAGTATCAAGAAATATTGGAGTTCCTTTTGCTCATACAAAAATCTCTATTGAATCTCTAATCAAAGGTTTAAAAAAAATAGATNTAAATAAAGAAGTTATATCAAAAGATTTAGATAAAAATTGGGCAGTAGTATCTGAGGCTATTCAAACTATTTTAAGGAGAGAAAAAGTACAAAATCCCTATGAAATTTTAAAGGATTTAACTAGAGGGAATAGTGATATCACAAAAAAATCATTGACAAACTTTATTAAAAAATTACCTATAAATGAATCTGTTAAAAAAGAATTATTGTCAATAACACCAAGCAATTACTTAGGAAATGCAAGAAAATGTTAAAAACATTAGTAGGTTTTGTATTAAAAAAATTACCTAGAACTCTTCTTCAGAGAATAAGCAGACCTATTTTCAAATTAATTTCTATTTTTTATTATGGAAATNATATAAAATGTCCAATTTGTAAAAATTCTTTTAGAAAATTTTTTCCATACGGAAGAGAAACTCGAAGTAATGCATTATGTACTAATTGCCTTTCACTTGAAAGACATAGATTAATATTTCTCTATCTTGAAAAAGAAACAACTATTTTTAAAGAAAAAACTAAATTATTACATATAGCTCCAGAAGATTGCTTAATTAATATTTTTAAAAGATTTAAAAATATAGAATATATTACTGCTGACCTTAATTCACCCCTTGCTGAAATTAAGATGGATATTCATAAAATGCCATTTAAAGAAAACTCATTTGACTTTATTTTATGTAATCATGTTCTAGAGCATGTAGAAAATGATATTAACGCTTTAAAAGAAATTAAAAGAGTTCTTAAAAAAAATGCAAAAGGAATAGTTCAAGTGCCATTTTATAATCCTATTCCTGAAGATACCATTGAAGATAAATCTATTGTTTCTGAGAAAGAAAGAGAATTATTCTATGGTCAATCAGATCACGTTAGAAAATATGGAAATGACTATAAGAAAAGATTAGAATCAACTGGGCTTAATGTTAAAGTAAAAAAACCTAATTCATTCCTCAGAGATTCGGAAATTAAAANATATTCTATAATGAGATCTGAAGATCTTTATATTATAAGTAAGTAATTTTATTTTTTTAATAACCCCATAATATAACCTATTCCATATCCAAGGAATTGAATTAATGTCGTTATAGTAGATAATAATCCAATAATAGGATTTTTATTAATAATGGAAGAGCTAAAAAATATCACACAAAAATATACTCCGTATGTAACCTGAATTATAATTCCTAATTTGTTTTCAAAAAATGTNGATGAAATTTGACTTAAAATGAAAATGAAAATAAAAAGAGAAGGAAAAAGGTGAAACAGTTTAAATGTATTCTTGTACTTAATATTTAAGAAGTGCCTACCCTTTCCAGATTTATACATTTGAGTAAAGAAGTTTAATAAATTTGTTCTTCTCTTATGAAAAACCCTTGCATCAGGTATAAGTNAAGATTTTTTACCTGAAAAAATTAATTTATATGATAAATCTAAATCTTCTCCATACTGCTTTATATTAGAGAACCCATCAACTTCATCAAAAGCTTCTCTTTTTATTCCCATATTAAATGATCTTGGAAGAAATTTATCTATAGATAATTTATTACCCCTAATTCCACCTGTTGTGAAGAGTGATGTCATAGAAAAATTTATTGACTTTTGGAGATATGTGAAACTTTCATCCATCATGTCGGGACCACCATATAAACTTACATCATTAACTGCAAGAAACTTTTCCACTTCAAAAAAATAATTATTTGGAATAGAACAGTCTGAATCAAAAAATATTATCCATTCACCTTCAGATTTTTTTACGCCATAATTTCTTGCTAGAGCAGGNCCTTGATTTTCCGTAAAAAAATATGATAAATTTAGCTGACTCTTATACTTTTGGAAAGCTAATCTAGATGATCTATCTGATCCATCATCAACTATTATAATCTCAAAATCTCTAAAAGTTTGGTCAGCGATACTTTTTAAAAGTTCAATCATTTCCTCAGGTCTGTTGTATACTGCAACAACTACTGAGTACTTAACTTTTTTTGACATGAGATGTCTTTTCTATTTTATAACTCTTCCTATCTGAATTTATTTGAATTACCAATTCAGAAAGAAAACCAACTAAAAACAATTGTACACCAATAATAATGGATACTAAAGCTATATAAAATAATGGCTGATCTGTAACTGGTCTAATTAAATCTAGTGGGATGTTTTCTGAAATTTTAGAAATTTTTTCGTAGACAATCCAACCTACAGAAGTGAAACCTATTATAAAAAACAAAACACCAAAAGTTCCAAAAAAATGCATTGGTCTTTTCCTAAATNTATAAACAAAACTTACCGATAATAAATCTAAAAAACCTCTAATATATCTCTCCATTCCAAATTTTGTTTTTCCAAATTTACGTTTATTATGATTAACTTCCTTTTCTCCTATATTATTATACCCATTCCATTTAGCAATTAAAGGAATATATCTATGCATTTCACCATATAAATTAATAGTATCAATAACCTCTTTTTTATATATTTTTATACCACAATTAAAATCATTTAATTTGATGCCAGAAAAAGCCCTAGTTACCATATTAAAAAATTTTGATGGAATAGTCTTAGAAAGTGGATCATTTCTCTTTTTCTTCCATCCAGATACAAGATCAAAATCTTTTTCAGTAATAATTTTATATAATTTATGGATCTCTTCAGGATCATCTTGTAAGTCAGCATCCATCGTCAAAATATAATTACCTCTAGAACTCTTAAAACCAGCATCTAAGGCATCTGATTTCCCGTAGTTTTTAGTAAACTTTATAGAAAAAATATTAGAAAATTTTTTNGTAAGNATTTCAATTTTATTCCATGTTTTGTCAGAACTACCATCATCTATAATTATAATTTCAAAAATAATATCCTTATTCTTTAATTTTTCATTAATAGATTTTATCAAAATTGGTAAAGAATCCTCCTCATCATATGAAGGTATTACAATAGACAAATCAATTTTTTTCATTTACTTNAGGTTTGTTTTACATCCTACTACAACACCATTCACTTTACCTCTAAGTGACCAATTCATCCATGGAGAATTTGAAGACTTTGACAAATTAGTTTTTTCATTAAAATCCCATGANCCATTTTCATCAAAAATTGTAAATAATGCTCTTTCTCCAATTTCAATTTCTGGACAACTCAGACCTAATATTTTTCGGGGGTTAATTGATACTTTTTCAAGTATTTTATCTAAAGAAATTTTTCCTGAAAGCTCTAGCATATTAGAATAAAAAGTTTGTAAGGAAATTATACCAAAACTTGCTTTTTCAAATTCACAGTTTTTAGAATCAAAATCTTGAGGCTGATGGTTAGATGTTATCACATCAATNGTATCATCTTTTAAACCTCTAATTAATTCTTTNATATCTTCATTTGCTCTTAATGGTGGAAAAACTTTATAATTAGTATCAAAATCAAGAATTTTTGAATCATCCAATAGAAAATTATATATTGGAACATCACAAGTTACAGAAAGCCCTCTCTTTTTAGCATCTCTTATTAGATTAACAGATTCTTTACATGAAATACCAGAAAAATGAATTCTCCCATTTGTGTACTCCAATAAGGATAAATCTCTCTTTATTGCAATAGTTTCTGATATATGTGGTAATGCTTTTATACCTAAAATATTACTATTTAAGCCATCATTAATAAGACCCTTTGATAAATATTTTTCCTTTGGTTTTGAAATATAAAGGCCATCAAATTGTTTAAGATATAATAGTGTATTTAGAATTAACTCTGTGTCTTCAATTTTGGGATCAGAAAAGGCAATAGCTCCCTCATTATTTAAATCCATTAGATCATTCATTTCTTTTCCTTCAGCGTTTTTTGTTACTGAAGCACATGGGTATAAATTACATAATTCATTAGATGAATTATTTATTACATATGAAATGTCATTTTTTGTTTGAATAACAGGATTAGTATCCGGACTTAAGACAACTTCTGTAAAACCAGATTTAGATGCTAAATTGGAACCAGATTTCAGGTCTTCCTTAAATTCATAGCCTGGATCACAGAAATTAGCGCTAAAATCAATCCAACCCTTTGATNTTTTGCTTGATTTACAATCAATTACATTTCTAACCTTATCATTAATTTTATTTTTAGAAATTTTTTTGATAATTCCATCTGAGGAAATGAGAATATTAACTAATAAATTATGATATTTTGATGTTGGATCTGAAACAACTAAAGAGTTTAACAACAAAGACATTAAAAGCAAATTTAGATAAAANTAAAATATTATCAATATACTAATTAGAATTAATTAATGTATATGGTTTGTTCTCTATCAGGACCTAAAGAAATTATTTTAATTTTAACTCCAACTCTATCTTCAATAAAGCTTATATAGTCTTTAAAATTTTTTTCAAGTAAATCAAAATCNTTACAATTATTAGTTGAAGAGGACCAACCTTTAAAAGTTTTATAAATTGGTTCTATATCTTGTGAATCTATTGATGAAGGAAAGTAATCAATTTCTTTTCCTTTATAATTATATCCAATACAAATTTTAACCTCTTTAAAATCAGATAAAACATCTGCTTTCATCATATAAAGTTTAGTTACGCCATTTAACATAACTGAATATTTTAAAGCAGGAATATCCAGCCAACCACATCTTCTTGGNCTTCCAGTTGTTGAACCAAATTCATTACCATTAAATCCAATTTTTTTTCCAATCTCATCAAAAAGTTCAGTGGGAAAAGGTCCAGCTCCTACTCGAGTACAATAGGCCTTAAATACTCCAAAAACTTCATCAATTTTCTTTGGGGATATTCCTAAACCAATACACGCTCCTGCAGTTGTAGTATTTGATGAAGTGACAAATGGATAACTACCAAAATCTATATCAAGTAATGTGCCTTGAGCTCCTTCTGCTAAAATTTTTTTATTGTTTTCTACATTTTTATTAATTAAATACTCTGTGTCAGTNATAATAAACTGCTTAAGAAAATCAATTGAATCAAAAAATTTAGCTTCTTCTTTTTGAAATTTTTGATTATAATAACCCTCTAAAAAATAATCATGATAAGACTTTTGAAGTTTGTACTTTTCACTAAATGATTCAGATAAAACATCCCCAACCCTTAACCCGTGTCTGCCAATTTTATCTTGATACGTTGGACCAATCCCTTTTAATGTTGATCCTATTTTTTTTTCTCCTTTATTTTCTTCAAGAACTTTATCAAGCAACCTATGAACAGGTGATATTAATTGTGCTCTAGAAGAAATAGTTAAAATATCTTTTAAATNTATAGCGAATTTCTCGTGAAGCTGAGTGATTTCTTTCATAAATATAACGGGATCAAGTACAACTCCATTTCCTATTATATTTAATTTATCTTTTCTAAAAATACCAGAAGGTATTTGGTGTAACACATGTTTTATACCATCAAATTCTAAAGTATGACCTGCATTTGGCCCNCCTTGAAACCTGGCTATAAAATCATAATTTGGGGCAAGAAAATCTACAATTTTCCCTTTTCCTTCGTCTCCCCATTGAAGTCCTAATAGTACATCTACAGACATTTATTTTTTATTTTTTTCAGCAAAGAAATAGAGCGAATGATTTTTAATTTTTACATCAAACATTTCTTCCAATGTNTTTTTTATTGATTGTATCCTTGGGTCACAAAATTCAATAATCTCATTATCNTCCAATATAATATGATCATGTTGTCTATTTCCAAAAGATTTNTCATATTTTGCTAAATTTTCTTTAAAAACATGACGAGTAACCAATTCTAAACTAACTAACAAATCCAAAGTATTGTATATTGTTGCTCTACTAACTCTATATNTTTTTTTAATCATCTGAGAATATAATTCATCAGCATCAAAATGATGATTGAATGAATATATTTCATTTATAATTGCATACCTCTCAGGAGTTTTTCTAAGACCTTTTAATTCTAAGTGATTATCAAGTATTTTATTTACTTGATCTAAGATTGCTTTTGTTTTCATATTTATAAGTCTATTCTTTCAACATTATTAACATTCGGAACCATTCGTAATTTCTTAATCAATTTAGATAATTGCAAGGTATCNGAAACAAATAAATCTATTTTACCATCAAATATTCCCTCATTTAAATCAACATTAATTGATTTCATGTTAACTCTAAGTTGAGATGATATTATTTTAGTTATATCATCGATTACCCCTAACCTATCTGTACCATCAATTGATAGAGATGTTATTAGCTCAATTCTTGATTCAGAATACCAATTTGCTTTAATTATTCTATAACCATATTTTGATAATAATTCAGGAGAATTTTTACAATTAGTCCTGTGAACTTTTATTCCCTCGTTTACAGTAACAAAACCATAAATATCATCTCCTGGTATCGGCTTACAACACTTNGATAAAGAGTACTCAATATTTTCTTTTTTACCATCAAATTCAATTAATTTATTATTTTGANTTTGAGTGTTTCTATTTGATTTTGACTTATCTAAATCAATTTCAATAATACTACTTTTAGATTTATCTTTTACTTTTTTAAGATGGTCTATATATTCTCTTATCCTCTTTAAATTAAAAGACCCCTTAGCTATATCATAATAAAACTCAATTATACTTTTATATTGAAAATAGCTAGACACCTTAGAAATATTTCCATCAAATTCTAACTTCAATTGCTTAAATTTTCTTTTTATTAAATCCTTACCTTGACTAGATAAATTTTTCCTTTGTCTATTAATATTATTTTTAATTGCTGACTTTGCTTTGGAAGTAACAACTTTATTTAGCCAATCTTCAGATGGTTTTTGTATTGAAGAGGTAATAACATTTACCTGGTCGCCACTTTTAAGTTTACAATTAATGGGGACAAGTTTATCATCAATTTTTGCTCCAGTACATTTTGAACCTAACTCAGAATGAATAGAAAAAGCAAAGTCAAGGACTGTAGAGTTAATTGGTAAAGTGATAAGGTCTCCATTGGGAGTAAAAACAAATATTTCTTCATTATATAAATTCCCTTTAAAATCGTCTAAAAATTCTTGAGGAGAATAATTCTTCTGACTTATCAAATCTCTTATAGAACTTATCCAATCATCAAACTGTGAATTCTTTTTAATCTTTTCCTTATATTTCCAATGCGCTGCAAATCCTTTTTCAGCAATATCATCCATCCTAGAGCTTCTAATCTGAACCTCTACCCATTTTCCTGAATTACTCATTACTGTAGTATGCAAAGACTCATAGCCATTTGTCTTCGGAGTAGATACCCAATCTTTTAACCTATCAGGATTAGGGTGATAGCAATCAGTTACACAGGAATAAGCCTGCCAACATTCAGTTTTTTCATTAGATATTTCTGATTTTATTATTATTCTTATAGCAAATAAATCATAGATTTCTTCAAAAGATTTTTTTTGCAATTTCATTTTATTACTTATTGAATAAATTGATTTAGGCCTACCAATAATTTTAAAATTTAAATTCAACAATGATAATTTATTTCTAATTGGTCTAATGAATGATCTAATAAACTTATCTCTAGATGATTTGGTCTCACTTAATTTTTTAGAAATTAATTTATAACTTCTATTATTAGTGTATTTTAAGTATAAGTCATCTAACTCAGATTTAATAGAATATAACCCAAGTCTATGAGCAAGAGGCGAATAAATATATATTGTTTCTGAAGAATTTTTAAGCTGAGCACTTCTTGTCATACTATCAAGAGTTCTCATGTTATGTAATCTGTCAGCAAGTTTAATTAATATGACTCTTACATCATCAACTAATGTTAATAACATCTTCCTAAAATTTTCTGATTGAATAGATGAACCTGGAGAAAGTACCCCTGATATTTTTGTTAATCCATCACATATTTTAGCAACTCTTTGACCAAATTCTTTTTCAATAAAATCTAAAGTGATATCTGTATCTTCAACTACATCATGGAGAAGTGCTGCAATAATAGAAGTAGTTCCTAATCCAATTTCCTGAACACAAATTTGTGCAACACTGATAGGATGAAGTATATAGGGCTCTCCAGATTTTCTTCTCATTTGATTATGAGCATCTAAAGAAATTCTGAAAGCTTTCTTTATATTTTTTGAATCTTCCTTAGAAANNATAGATTTAGAGTGTCTCAGTAACTTTCTGTAAGCTCTAAGTATAAGCTGATTATCCTTTTCTTCTAAAGTTATNTTTTTCATTATCTCAAAATATATAAAGATAATTTAAATTAAATTTTCTCATTAAAATAATTTATTTCTAGATTTGCACACTTATTTAGCGGATGTGGCGAAATTGGTAGACGCACTAGATTTAGGATCTAGCGCCGCGAGGCTTGGGGGTTCGAGTCCCTCCATCCGCACTAATCAAAANAAAGATTAACTTGAAAATAAAAAAGACAAAAATTACTACTACAGAATCTAATATAAATTTAATTCTAGAGAAAGATGATTATATAAATCAATTTGAAAAACAATTGAAAGATCTTAAAAGAAAAGCAAACTTAAAGGGTTTTAGACCTGGAATGGTTCCAATTCAGCTTTTAAAGAACTTATACGGCAAAGGAGTACTTCTTGAAGAAATTAATAAAATTGTTAGTGAAAAAATTAATAATTATATCAAAGAATCTAAAATTAAAATTATTGGTGAACCAAAACCTGAAAAAAATGAAATCGAAAAATTAGATATCAACAATCTGAAAAATTTCATCTTTGATTTTAAGGTAGGACATCTTAGTGATTTTAAACTTGAATCATTTAAAAAATCTCAAAAATTTACTCTTAATACTATTAAGGTAGATAAAAATACAATTGAAGAGACTATCAAAAATCTAAAAACTCAATATGCTGACGTAAATAATTTAAAAGAAGTTACTAGTAAATCATCCGTATATTGTGAAATTANTTTTAATGATAAAACAAAAAAAGGACTTTTAGATCTTGAGAAACTTGACAAGGTTGAGAGTAAAAAAATTATTGGAAAGAAATCAGATGAATCAATTTTAATAAATCTCAAAAAATTGTCTAAAAATAATAATGATTCTTTGTCTCAAATAATTGGTGAATCTATTGAATTAAATAAATTTCCNGAAAAAGTTTCCATTAAAATAGAGAGTATTATAGAAAGGACCCCTGCTAAAATTAATCAATCATTCTTTGATAAAATTTTTGGAGTAGGTAAAATCAAGAATAAAAAAGAATTTGAAAANGAAATAANAAAATCTGTAGAATTTAATTATTTAAAAGAAACTGAATTTTTTCTAAATAAAGAAATTGAAAAAAAAATTCTATCAAAAAACAAAATTGAAGTTCCAAAAAAATATGTTAAAGAATGGATTTCAAATAATAATGATGANGAGACATCAAAAAAATTATTAAATGAAGATTTCGATANCTATTGTAACCAAATTAGNTGGTCTTACATCGTTGATGAAATAATTGANTCAAATAAAATCAAAGTTGAAAATTCAGAAATTGAAGAAATGGCGAAAAATCAAATTCAGCATCANTTAATGTCATCAGGAATGCAAAATATGAATAAGGACATTGATAAATTTGTAGATAACTATTTAAGACATAATAAAGGTGAAAATTATTTAAAAATATTTAATCAACTAAAATCAAATAAAGTTTATAATCATATTAAAGAAAAAGTTACTATTACTAAAAAATCAATAACATTTGATAAATTTAAGGATATAGCAAAAAAANTATAGTATGGACAAAAAAGAATTAAGAAAATATTTAGTAAAAGATAAAAACATAAATGGGTTAACCTTTGATAAATATGTTGAAAAGGTTGAGAATATGACCAGAGCAGTTATTGAAGAAAGACCTACTAATTTTAGAGAAATTGATGTCTTTTCTAGACTTATCATGGATAGAATTATNTTCTTAGGAATGGGAATTGAAGAAAACATATCAAACATAATTACGGCTCAACTTCTTTTTCTTGAATCAGTAGATTCAAAAAAAGACATACTGTTATATATTAATAGTCCTGGCGGATCAGTTTATGCAGGTCTTGGAATCTATGATACAATGCAATATGTTTCACCAGATGTAGCCACTATATGTACTGGGATGGCTGCTTCTATGGGAGCTGTTTTGTTATCTGGTGGTGAAAAAGGAAAAAGATCTGCGCTAAAACACTCTAGAATAATGATTCATCAACCAAGTGGAGGAATGCAAGGCCAATCTACCGATATGGAAATTACTCTCAGACAGATGCAAGAATTAAGAAAAGATTTATACAATATATTATCTCACCATACAGGAAAAACATTTAAAGAGATAGAAAAAGACTCAGATAGAGATAAATGGATGAGGTCAGAGGAAGCTAAATCATACGGTATTATTGATGAAATACTTCTGAAAAAGAAGTCATAAACTTTTTAGTAGANATTCAGTAACNTCTTTTGAACTGTTTTTTAAACCAATAGTTTTTTTAATTTTCAAGTAATCATTTTCTAATTCTGAAATTACTTCTGATCTATTCAACCTTTTTATTTCTGAAATTAAATTTTCAGTATTAAAATCATCTTGAATAAACTCATTGACTACTTTTTTATTTAAAATTAGATTAGTAAGTGAAAAGTACTTAATATTAACAAGCAGCTTAGCAATGTAGTAAGATAATTTAGATGTTTTATAGACAACCACATGTGGAATATTTAAATATGCTACTTCTAAACTTGCAGTACCAGACATTACAATTGATAATTGAGATGAAGATACTATATTAAGTGTATCCTCAAATATTATTTCAACATTTTCTAATTCTTGAATATTCAAGTAATATTCTTTGTTAATATTATTTACAGCACAAACTATAAAATTATANTTAGTTAGTTTTTTACATAACATTTTAAAAATTGGAATCGAATACTTTATTTCCGATTCTCTACTTCCAGGTAGTAATGAGATGATTTTTTGAGATGATTTTTTATTTTTTAAAAGATTAGCTACTTGTTTATAAATGGGATTACCAACGTATTTAATTCTACAATTATATTTCTTAAAAAAACTAAGTTCAAAAGGTAAAATTGAATATACCATATCTGTGTACCTTGATAAGATTTTAGCNCTATTTTTATTCCAAGCCCACGCCTTTGGTGGTATATAATAATGAACATTAAAACCATTCATCTTAGAAAATTTNGCTATTCTTAAATTAAACCCTGGAAAATCAATTAATAATACTATTTTGGGATTAAATTCAAGAATATGTCTTTTACATTTATTAAGTTTTTTTACTAAAAATCTTAATTTTTGCAACACTTCAAGAAANCCCATAACACTATATGAATTATAATTTTCAAGCATTTCAGCACCTGCNTGCTTCATCATATTTCCTCCCCAACAATGGATCTTTAAAGATGGTTTTTTTTTAAGAAGCTCTTTAACCAAAAAAGATCCATGATTATCACCAGATTTTTCACCACAAATAATAAAAATATCTGACTTACTTTTCNCCATAATATTCTACAAAATTTCTAGGTGTTTCATAAACTCTAATCTTATGTAATTTGCAGTTTATATTTAATGACTTTATCCTTTCATCTAAAATTTCCCAAAATTTTATAGTAATATTTTCAGTTGTAGTTATAATNCCATCCAGAAAAGGCACATCTATATTTAAATTCTTATGATCAACTTTATCAATAATTTCATCTTTTAAAATTTTAGATAAAATTTTTAGATTAATTANCATTCCACTTTCTGGATTAATTTTTCCTTTTAGTGTCACTTCAATTTCGTAATTGTGCCCATGCCAATTTTTATTAGAGCATACTCCAAATTCTTTTTCATTTTTTTCTTTAGACCAAGAAGGATTAATAAGTTTATGCGCAGCATTAAAATGTTCTTTTCTTACTATATATATCATATTATTAAAACTTTTGGTGAACCATCTAACTTAACTTCAACGTGTTCAGTTTCAGAAGTACTTAACTCAAGTCCCTTATAATCAGGGTTTAAGGGAAAATTTTTATAGTATCTCTCGATTAGTACAGCTATTTGAATTTTTTTTGGTTTAAACTTTAGCATTTCGTTTATCGAGTACATTAGAGTTCCGCCAGAATTCATAACATCATCAATAATTACTATAACTTTATTATTAACCATTTCTGAATTTAATGANGGANTAATTTTNTNAATAGACNTAGACNTTTTTTCAATTTCTATAAAGTGNNNATTTAATTTTATTTTTGAAAACTGAGATAAAAATTCTGAAATTTTATTAGANAGATATTTACCNTTTGGAAGAANCCCNACAAGAAATATTTCNTTTTCATNAAAATTTTTTTCTAAAATNTCNAAAGANATTCTTNTTATTTTATTATTNATATCAATTGAGTCTAATANTATNTTTTTCATATNTATTTCTAAANAGGNATNACCTTNTTATCCTTAAAAGTAGATAGAATNACCATTGACTGCAAACTATCAGCAACNTCAATCTCACTNACTTTTTCNAACATNANAGNTTGATATGATTCAATATCTTNNGCAACAACTTTTAAAATAAAATCTCCNCTTCCNGTGATNTGATGACACTCAACAATATTTTNTACATNNTTTATTTTATCTANAAATGNNANTANATTTTTTTTATTATGNCCTTTNANNGAAACCATAACAAANGTACTAACNCCCAATCCAATTTTAGATTTATTTAATTTTGCATGATAACCACTAATTATTCCATTTGATTCTAATTTTCTAACTCTTTCAAGTGTAGGAGCAGGAGATAAACCAATATCCTGTGATAGCTTTGCATTTGTTATTTTAGCATTCTTTTGAAGAATATTTAAAATTTTTTTATCTATATTATCTAATTTCATTTTAAGAATTATATTTGGTAAAACGAGTTTAAATAGATGAAAGTTTTGTTTAGCAATGAATTTATTAGAAATAAAAAAATTTATTTTTATTTTTTGATATAATCTCTTGATTCAATATTTAATTTATCTTTTCTATTTGTGAGTTTTAATACTTTTTTAAAATAATATTTAGCTTCAATGTTTTTTCCAATTTTCAAGTGGAGTTTACCAAGTAGAAAATTTGAGTAAATAGTATATCCTAATTTTTTATTTTTAAATCCGTTTGAAAATTCAAGAGATTTTTTTAAATGAAAAATAGAATTTTCAAATTTTCTCTCAGAAAAAAACACTTCACCAAGAAAGAAATGAGCTAGCCTAATATCATTTTGATTATAACCAAACTTTCTATTTTTATAATAATCTATAATTTTTAGTGATTCAATTTTACATAAAGATAAATTTGATGTTCTATATAGTTGCTGAGAGTAATATCTATGAAATATAGAATTATTTGGAAATGTATTATGAAGATACTGAGATAAGTATAAAGATTTTTTTAGATTATTTTCACCTGAAAAAATTCTAACTAAAAAATACTGAGCTTCTGTCCTAGTATAAAATGAATTATTTGCAGCATTGTTTAGCTGATCAATCCCTAACTTTTTATCCCCTTCTGGGAAAAGACCTACAATTGGTTTTAATAAAGGGTATCTGTCAGATATCCAGATAGAATAATAATTAAAAAGTCCATTTCCAAATGATATTTCTGGAATCATAATATCATCTTTCCTTATCTCTTTTAAGTATTTAAGTGCATTCATACCAGCAAATGCAGCTGCTCTCCATTTTCTCCTTTCAGATAATAATCTTCCTTTAAAACCATATGAAGCGGCTAAGAAAAAAGCGCCATCAATTTTATTTCCATTTTCATAAACTTTCTTTGATAAAAAAATTGACTTATCCATAAGAGACAAAAATTCTTTGTCTAATAATTTTAATTCATCTGTTATTTTTATTTTAGGCAATCCAGAATAAGAATCAATTTTCCACCATTTACTCAAACCTAATAAAAATACTGGAAGAGGATGATTTTTATATTCTTGAACTAACCACTTAAATTCTTTTTCTGCATCGTCAAATTCAAAATTATACATTTTATTAATTGCAGATGTAGCTTCGATTTGAATATCTATATCTGTCAGGATACTAGTTGAATCTTGCGACATAGTAATAATCGAATTGAAATTAAAAAGAATAAAAATTTTAAAATATAAAAATCTCACAACACAAAATAACTGAATCATTAAGAATATGATTATAATTATTTTAATTATTTTCGCCTTTATTCTTTGATTAATATGGAATTTAAAAAATTAAATAACTATAGTGGTTGGCTAACATTTTTAATAGCTCTAATTGTTTATTCCATTACAGTAGAAGATACTGCTAGCTTCTGGGATGCAGGAGAATTTATTGCAGTATCAAATAAGTTAGAAGTTCCACATCCACCTGGAGCTCCTTTTTATCTATTATTAGGAAGGTTTTTCTCTCTTTTTGCTTTTGATAATCTTGAAAAAATAGCTTTAGCAATAAATTTTCTTAGTGTTATATCTAGTGCATTTACTATATTATTTCTTTTTTGGACAATAACTCACCTGACATCAAAGATTATAAAAACTAATAATATCAATAATATATTATTGGTTTTACTTTCAGGACTTACAGGAGCACTATCTTTTACATTTACGGACTCTTTTTGGTTTTCAGCTGTTGAGGCTGAAGTATATGCTATGTCTTCTTTCTTTACTGCATTTGTTTTTTGGGCAATATTAAGATGGGAAAACTCAAAAAATATTTCAAGTCAAAACCGTTGGATAATATTAATAGCTTATATGATGGGATTATCCATAGGTGTTCATCTCCTTAATTTAGTCGCAATTCCTGCATTAGCATTAATTATGTATTTTAAGAAGGCTGAAAAAGTTTCTTTTTTCGGAGTTACTTCATCACTTATCTTAGGGTTATTAGTTGTAGGAATTATAGTTGAAGGAATAATACCAGGGTTACCTTCCATTGCAAGTTTTGTTGAAAGGCTTTTCGTAAACTCCTTTAGTTTACCTTTCGGATCTGGCATCATTTTCTTTATAGTAATCTTTATTTCTTCTTTAATTTATCTTATCTGGTATTCTCATAAAAAAGAAAAAATAGTTTTAAATACCTCATTATTAGCATTTACATTTATCTTAATAGGATACTCATCATACTCACTTGTTTTAATTAGATCAAATTATAATCCCCCTATAGATGAAAATAATCCTGAAAATATTCTAAATTTTATCTCTTACCTCAAAAGAGAACAATATGGATCTAGACCTCTAGTTAAAGGACAATATTTCGATGCAGAAGTTATCAAACAAGAAGAAAGCGGTATAAACTATAAAAAAGGTAAAGAAAAATATGAAGTTAAAGAAAAAAAATTCAGATATGTTTTTGATCCTAAAAGATCTACAATATTTCCAAGAATGTACAGTAATTCTCCAAATCATATACAGAGATACAGAGAAATAACGAATCTTGGTAAAAATGAAAAACCAACATTTTCTGATAATTTAGAATTTTTCTTTAAATACCAGATTGGACACATGTACCTAAGATATTTCATGTGGAATTTTTCTGGAAGATCTTCAGATATTCAAAATGCTAATTGGTTAGGGTTACAAAATGTTTTTGATGAAGTACCATATCAATTGGAAATGAATAAAGCTAGAAATAATTATTTAATGATTCCTCTTCTTCTTGGAATATTAGGTTTATTATTTCAATACTACAGAGATAACAAAAACTTTTATGTTGTTATGCTTCTATTTATTTTAACTGGAGTAGCATTAGTAGTTTACCTTAACAGTCCCCCTACAGAGCCAAGAGAAAGAGATTATATCTACGCAGGATCATACTATGCCTTTTCTATTTGGATAGGATATGGATCACTTTTTATTTTTTCAACATTTAGCAGATTAATTACTAATAAAAATATATCGATTGCTTTAACTGCCTTAGTATCGTTATCTTCTCCAATTATTTTAGCTAAAGAAAATTGGGATGATCACGATAGATCTGATAGATTCTTAACTGTAGATTCAGCTAAAAACTTATTAGATTCTTGTGCTCCTAACTCAATTTTATTCACTGGTGGAGATAATGATACATTCCCGCTATGGTATGTACAGGAAGTTGAAAATTTCAGAACAGATGTCAGAGTAATAGTATTAAGCTATTTTAATACTGACTGGTACATTGAACAAATGATGTCAAAGAAGAATGATTCTGAAAAAATTAATTTTTCTATATCTCTTGATAATTATATTCAAGGAGGCTTAAATGATTATTTACCTTATGTAAATAATCCTAAAATTCAAAATGTAGCAATTAATCTTAAAGGCTACATAAACTTAGTTAAGAGGAATAGCAAAGCTATTCAAGTAGCAACATCAGCAAGTAACTACAACTCTATTCCATCAAAATCATTTTGGTTATCCATTGGTAATACTGAAAAATTAATACCTCAAAAATTAAATAAAATTAAACAAGACACACTATTCATAAGTTTAAAAAGCAACAAAAGTGGACTAGAAAAAAAAGATTTAGCATTTTTAGATTTATTACAAGCTAATAATTGGGAAAGACCCATTTATTTTAATAACACTTCATTAAATGGAATAAATTTAGATCTGAAAAGAAATGTTGTCCAAGAAGGTTTTGCGTACAGGTTATTTCCTGTTTTAAACCCTAATTCAGGGAGTATCATAAACACTGAGTTAATGTATTCAAATATTATGAATAAGTCATATTGGAGAGAACTAAACAACCCAAATGCTTACTTCTCAGAAGATCATAGAGGATTTATAATGAATTACAGATCTACATTTAATACATTAATTAAAAGTTTAATTTCTAATAAACAATACGATAGGGCACTTGAAGTTATAAAAAAATCAATAGAATTAATTCCAGATGAGGCTATCATGTATGATCATTTCTCAGTACAATTAGTTGACTTTTTAATAGATTTAGAAATTAAAGCAAATTTTGATACAGAAAGTTTAGCAAATGAAATAGCTAAAATTATTAGCCAAAGGTCTGATGAGCTACTAAATTATTATTTTGATAATAAGATTAATGATAAGTATGAAATTCAGAAGAATTTAGTGTCTCTAAATACTCTTGCAAGAGCATATAATAAAAAGCCTAGTTCAGAATTAGCAAAAAAATATAGAGATTTATTTGAAAATAATTATTCTAGAAGTTCAGTAAATTAATTTTTGGAAAATTTAATAATTTCTCTTTTATCAAGAATTGTATTATCAAGAATTAAAAAATAATATCCATTATTAAACTCTTCGAGAAATATTCTTAATTCATTATCAGATATAATTTCCTTATTAAAATTCATTTGATTACCAATTAATGAATGAATAGAAAGGTCATAATCATCTATCTTAAAATTTGAATTAAGTTTTAAATTTATAAATTCAGATGCTGGATTGGGATAAAGTTCAATACTTCTTTTCTCATTAATTTCTTGTGAAAAAACAGGTGTTGATATTAAGAATAAAACAAATATTAATAATCTATTCATACTTAAAATAAATTAAATTTAATGAGTAATCAAAAAGTATTCTATTAAGAAAAGTTAAAAATAGCCCCTAACTCTCTCATATATCCAATTCCCAACTTCCTTTGTTGAATAATATGTTTTTTGATTTATATCTTGAGTCACAAAACCATTATTAAGTGCTTCCTCTACAGATTTAATAATTATTTCTGATTCTTTTTTCATATTAAATGATAAGTCTAACATTAAAGCTGAAGATAAAATCATTGCCATAGGATTTGCTATATTTTTTCCAGCAGCCTCAGGATAAGAACCATGTATTGGCTCAAATAAAGATACTTTATCCCCCACCGAAGCTGAAGGAAGCATACCTAATGAACCAGTTATTACTGATGCTTCATCAGTAATAATATCTCCAAACATATTTTCTGTAAGTATCACATCAAAATCTTTTGGATTAGTAATGATTTTCATAGCAGCATTATCTACAAATAGATACGAGACTTTTACATCAATATATTTCTTAGATATTTCCTGGACTATCTCTCTCCATAACCTAGATGTATCTAAAACATTTGCCTTATCTACTAATGTTAATTGCTTTTTTCTTTTACGCGCTTCTTTAAAAGCCAAATGAGAAATTCGTTCAATTTCTTTTGAAGTATATGAACAAGTATCAAATGCAGATTTTCTATCATTAGAAATTGCTTTATTACCAAAATAAATACCTCCAGTTAATTCTCTATAAACCACAAAATCTGTTCCTGAAATAATATCTTTTTTTAATGGAGATGCCTCTATAAGAGATTCATAAGTTTTCACAGGTCTTACATTAGCATAAAGCCCTAAGAATTTCCTCATTTCCAAAAGGCCATCCTCTGGTCTGATTTTTGCCTTAGGATTATTATCATATTTTGGATCACCAATAGCTCCAAATAAAATTGCATCAGAATTCTTGCAGTTTTTTTTAGTTGAATCAGGAAACGGATGACCTTCTGCATCAATAGCTGCTGCACCCACTAAACCTTTATCATAATGAAATTTAATATTTGTTTTATCAGAAATAATATCTAATATCTTAAGGGCTTCCTGCATTACCTCAGGTCCAATACCATCACCTTCTAAAACAGCAATCTTTTTCATTGTTTACTTTCTTCAAATTTTAAAATTTTATCTTTTATATTTAATAAGTAATCAATATTATCAAATCCATTAATCAAACAGGTTTTATTATATTCATTTACTTCAAATCTTTCATCAAAAAAACCATCTTCAGAAAAAAATCTTTGTTCTTCTAAATCAACAGAAAATGAAGAATGAATATCATCTGATGTTTTTTTGAAAATCTCATCAATTATTTTTTGATCAAATTGTATAACTAGTAAGCCATTATTAAGAGCATTGCTTTTAAAAATATCAGCGAAAAAACTACTCAAAACAACCCTAAATCCATAATCATAAATAGCCCATGCTGCATGTTCTCTACTTGAACCACATCCAAAATTTCTTCCTGCAAGAAGAATTTTAGAATCATTTTTAATTTTATTTAAATTAAAATCTTCAATTAAATTTTGATTATTATCATATCTCCAATCTCTAAATAAATTATCACCAAAACCATCTCTTGTTACTGCTTTTAAAAATCTAGCAGGAATTATTTGATCAGTATCTATATTCTCAATATTTAGAGGCATTATGGTAGAATCAATTTTTTTAAATTTATCCATATTAATTATTATCTCTTACATCAGTTACATAACCTTTTACAGCTGATAATGCAGCAGTAGCTGGACTTGCTAAAAAAGTTCTTGAACCAGGACCTTGCCTTCCCTCAAAGTTTCTATTTGATGTAGAAACACAATATTTTCCTTTTGGTATCTTATCTTCATTCATAGCAAGACACGCTGAGCAACCAGGCTGTCTAAAATCAAAGCCTGCATTTCTAAAAATTATATCTAAACCTTCTTCAATTGCAATTTTTTCAACAGATTTTGATCCAGGAATTACCCAAGCATTAACATGATCAGATTTCTTTTTTCCATTAATAATATTGGAGGCAATTCTTAAATCTTCTATTCTAGAATTAGTACAAGAACCAATAAAAACATAATCTATTTTTTTATCAACTAACCTCTCCCCTGACTTTAAATTCATATAATTTAATGATTTGATAAATGATTCATCTGATGTATTTATTGCTTTATCTGGAATAGGATCTTTAATTTTAATACCCATACCAGGATTAGTACCATATGTTATCATTGGCTCAATATCTTTGGCATCAAACTTTATAACTTTATCATATTCTGCATCTTTATCAGATCTTAAATTTCTCCATTTTTCAACTTCAATTTCAAATTTTTCTTCTTTTGGTGAAAATTTCTTACCCTTAAGATATTCAAATGTCACATCATCTGGGGCTATTATTCCACCTCTAGCTCCCATTTCTATACTCATATTACAGATTGTCATTCTAGATTCCATTGAGAGAGAACGAATAGCAGATCCTGAATACTCAACAAAATAACCTGTCCCCCCAGAAGCAGTAATTTTAGAAATTATATATAATATTATATCCTTTGAATAAACACCTTCACTTAACTCACCATTTATTTCTATAAGCATTGTTTTAGGTTTATTTTGAAGTAAACATTGAGTAGAAAGAACCATCTCAACTTCACTTGTCCCAATTCCGAATGCAATAGAACCAAAAGCTCCATGTGTAGAAGTATGACTATCTCCACAAACTATAGTCATTCCAGGTTGAGTAATTCCTAATTCTGGGCCAATTACATGAACAATACCCTGATACTTATGCCCTAAACCATATAAATCAATTCCATGTTCATTACAATTTTTATTTAATGTATCAACTTGATTTCGAGATAATGCTTCTTTAATAGGTAAATGCTGATCTATAGTAGGTACATTATGGTCAGCAGTGGCAACAGTTTTGTCTGGTCTAAAAACTTTTAACCCTCTTTTATTCAAACCTGCAAATGCCTGAGGACTAGTAACTTCATGAATTAGATGTTTGTCTATATAGAGAATGCTAGGTCCATTGGGAATAGAATCAACCAAATGATTATCCCAAACTTTTTCAAAAAGGGTTTTTCCCATTATTTATATTTTTTCATTAGCTCGTAAAGATCTTCATCATGGAGAAGTTTTTTTTCATCAGCCATTTCAATAAAATTAATATAAATAGTTTCTAATTCTACTTTAGAAAAGCTAAAACCGAGTAACTCAAGTCTGTGTTTTAAAGCTGCTCTTCCACTTCTAGCAGTTAAATCAATTGATGAAGCTTTTAAGCCAACATCTTCAGGATTAATAATCTCGTAATTATCTCTATTCTTCAAAAACCCATCTTGATGGATTCCAGATGAATGTGCAAATGCATTTGCTCCTACAATTGCTTTATTTCTTTGAATAGGCATATTCATCAATCTACTGACCTTTTTACTAATTGGTACTATTTTTTTTGAATCAATATTTGTATCGAGATTTAGATCTGGATGTGATTTTAATGCCATAACAACCTCCTCAAGAGATGTATTTCCTGCTCTTTCCCCAATTCCATTAATAGTAGCCTCAAATTGTCGGGCACCATTTTGAAGGCCGGCAATTGAGTTTGCTGTAGCAAGACCTAGGTCATTGTGACAATGTACAGATATAATTGCTTTATCAATATTAGGAACATTATTCATTAAGTATTTTATTTTTTTTCCATACATCTCTGGTAAATTATAACCAGTAGTGTCAGCAATATTTATTACAGTTGCTCCTGCTTTTATAACTTCCTCAACCATTTTACATAAAAAATCTTGATCTGCTCTTCCTGCATCTTCTGGATAGAATTCTACATCCTCGAAAAACTTTTTTGAATATTTAACAGCTGCAACAGCTTGTTCTAATATCTTTTCTCTCGTTGAATTAAATTTATGTTTTATGTGAATATCTGATGATCCAATTCCTGTATGTATTCTTTTTCTTTTAGCATTTTTTAATGCTAAACTAACCATATCTATATCAGAAATAACAGCTCTAGATAAAGCACATATTATTGGTTTTTTGACCACTTTAGAAATTTCAGAAACAGAATTGAAATCTCCAGGACTTGAAATAGGAAAACCAGCTTCAATAATATCAACTCCTAAAGACTCCAAATCGAGAGCAATCTCTATTTTTTCTTTAGTATTAAGTTGACACCCAGGAACTTGTTCACCATCTCTTAATGTTGTGTCAAATACGTAAACTTTATCTTTTGNCATTAATTAAATAATTACATGTTATTCACAATCTCTTGACCAAAGTCAGAACAAGACAAAAGAGTAGCATTATCCATTAATCTTTCAAAATCATANGTAACTTTTCCTGATTCTATTGATTTTGTTAAACCTTTATGTATAAGATCCTTAGCCTCATTCCATCCTAAATGCTCTAACATCATTGCTCCTGATAAAATCACTGAGCCAGGATTTACTTTATCTTGTCCTGCATATTTTGGAGCTGTACCATGTGTAGCTTCAAAGATAGCATGTCCAGTTTGATAATTAATATTTGCTCCTGGTGCTATTCCAATACCACCAACAATGGCTGCCAATGCATCTGAAATATAATCACCGTTAAGATTCATTGTAGCAATGACTGAGTATTCTTTTGGTCTTAATAAAATTTGCTGAAGAAATGCGTCAGCAATCACATCTTTTATTATTAACTGATTTGAACCATTCTTAATTACTTGCCATGGTCCCCCTTCATAATCAACAGCTCCAAACTCCTCTTTTGCAATCTTATATCCCCAATCTCTAAATGCTCCTTCGGTATACTTCATTATATTTCCCTTGTGTACCAAAGTCACTGAGCTTCTATTTTGTTTTATTGCATAATTTATAGCTGACCTTACTAATCTATAAGTTCCTTCAACAGATATTGGTTTAATACCTAATCCAACAGAATCAGGAAATCTTATTTTATCAAATCTCTCGGAAAAATTTTCTTTGAGTAGATCTTTAAGCTTTTTGTTATTATCACTTCCATTTTCAAATTCTATTCCTGCATAAATATCCTCAGTATTTTCTCTAAAAATAACCATATCGGTAGTAGAAGGGTTTTTAACAGGAGATGGAGTTCCNTTAAACCATCTTACAGGTCGTACACAAGCAAATAAATCTAACTTTTGTCTTAAAGCAACATTCAATGAAGTAATACCTCCTCCCACAGGTGTTGTTAAAGGACCTTTAATACCCACTAAATATTCATTAAATNGATCAAGTGTTTCTTGAGGTAACCATTCTCCAGTATTATTATAAGCTTTTTCACCTGCTAATACTTCTTTCCATATAATTTTCTTTGAACCTGAATAAGCTTTTTCAACCGCTGAATCCAAAACTAATTTACTAGCCGGCCAAATATCTACCCCTATACCATCCCCCTCAATAAACGGTATTATTGGTTCATTAGGTACGATGAGGTTTCCATCTTTAAATTGTATTTTATTTNCTTCCATAATCTGCTTTTTTTGATAAATAGAAAGCAATTATAGATATTTTTTATCTAAATGAATAGATAAAAATTAAATCATTTTTTACTTCCATTTTATATTACAACCCATACTTGGAAATTGATTTATATCTACTTCTTTATTTTTTAATGTAGATTCAATTGCATTTCTTAAATCTTTACCATTAATCTCTTCGGAATTACCTGGTGAGGATGAATCTAATCTNCCTCTATAAACCAATAAGTTTTTTGAATTATATAAGTAAAATTCAGGAGTACATTCAGCATGAAATAATTTTGCGATTTCTTGCGTTTCATCAAATAAATATGGAATAGAAATACCTAAATCGANAAATAGTCTTTTCATTTTTTTAGGAGAATCCTCAGGNTAATTTTCAATATCATTNGAACTAATTGCAATAAATCTAAGCCTATCACTATAATCCATTATTATTTTTTTTAATTCATCATGATAATGAATTACATATGGACAATGATTACATATAATCATTACTACAGTATTTTTTTCTGATTTAAGACTTTCAGTTGAATAATCTTTATCAGTTAAAACGTTTAATAATTTGAATTTAGGTAACTCTGTGTTGAGTGGTAACATTTGTGAATAAGTGAGAGCCATTATTTTTAATTGTAATTTTTAAATTTTATATTAAATAAATTTAGTACCAATTTTAACCTAATACAATGAAAAAAACTATACTTATTCTTTTTATCACATTAAGTAATTATGTTTTTGGGCAAATTGAAAAAGCTCCAGAAAGATATAGAGGTGAAGGGCCTTTTAATCAATTAATCATCAGAGGTGCAACATTAATAAATGGAAATGGTGCTCCTCCAACTGGGCCAGTCGATATAGTAATTGAAAAAAACATTATCAAAAGTATAAGAAATGTAGGGTATCCTGGTCTTGAGATAAAAGAAAGCAGAAGACCCATTGCAGAAAATGGAGCTAAAGAAATTGACGCACATGGCAAATATGTTTTGCCAGGACTTATTGATATGCATGGACATATTTCTTCACAAAGAGAAGGAACAGCTGAATACGTATTTAAACTTTGGATGGCTCATGGAATTACAACCATAAGAGACCCATCATGTGGACAAGGACTAGATTGGGTTCTTAATCAAAAAGAAGANAGTAAAAAAAATAATATAACTGCTCCAAGAATATTAGCTTATACTAGTTTTGGACAGGGAGCAAAAAATGGAATAAACTCTCCTTCGGAAGCAATAGAATGGGTTAGAGAAAATGCNGATAGAGGAGCAGATGGTATTAAGTTTTTTGGTTCAAGACCTGATATCTTTAGGGCAGCTCTCCAAGAAAACAAAAGACTAGGATTGAGATCTGCTTGTCATCATGCTCAAATGAATGTTGCAGAAATGAATGTTCTCGAAACTGCTAGAAATGGTCTTACAACTATGGAACACTGGTATGGTCTACCAGAAGCATTATTTGAAAATAAAACAGTTCAAAATTATCCTTTAGAATATAACTATATGAATGAAGGGAATCGTTTCGAAGAGGCAGGAAAACTTTGGGAGCAAGCAGCCGAGCCCTATTCCAAAAAGTGGAATGATGTAATGAATGAGTTAATTTCTTTAGACTTTACTATAGATGTAACCTTTGTTCCTTATAGTGTATTTAGGGATGTTCAAAGAGCTAGTAGTCTTCCTTGGCACAAAGATTATACAAGACCAAAGCTTCTTAAGTTTTTCCTACCTGCAAGAGATTCTCATGCTGCTGCTTATTATGATTGGGGATCAGAACTTGAAACAGTATGGAAAGAAAATTATAAAATATGGATGACTTTTATTAATGAATATAAAAANAGAGGAGGAAGAGTAACNGCTGGTGCAGATTCAGGTTATATGTACAATCTTTATGGNTTTGGATATATTCAAGAATTAGAGTTACTAAGAGAGGCNGGTTTTCATCCAATGGAGGTAATAAGATCAGCTACTCTACATGCTGCAGAAGCTATTGGAATGGAAGGTAAAATTGGTACTATAGAAACTGGAAAATTTGCTGATCTTATTATTATGGATCAGAATCCATTAAAGAATCTTAAATATCTATATGCAACAGGTGATATAAAATTAGAGGGNAATNANGTAATAAGGGTTGGNGGANTATCAAAAACCATAAAAGATGGAATAATTTTTGATGCAAGAGAATTATTAGAAGACGTTAAGAAAATAGTTGATGAAGAAAAAAGAAATACACCAGGTTGGGAAAATCTATTATTTGANAATATTCAAAGAAAATAGAGTTAATTATAATCCTAATTCTTTTAATTGATTTTTATCAATCTCTGAGGGAGAATNTATCATTACATCTCTNCCTGAAGTATTTTTAGGAAATGCTATGAAATCTCTTATAGATTCTTTTCCACTGAAAAGAGCACAAAGCCTGTCAAAACCAAATGCTATTCCTCCATGTGGAGGTGTACCATATTTGAATGCATCTAATAAAAATCCAAATTGATTATTAGCTTCTTCNTTTGAAAATCCTAAAATTTCAAAAACTTTTTCTTGAAGTATTCTATCATGAATTCTTATTGACCCTCCTCCAATTTCTACACCATTTATAACTAAGTCATAAGCATTAGCTCTAACTTTTTCTGGGCTCGAGTTAAGGAGATCAATATCATCTATAATTGGTGATGTAAATGGGTGATGCATAGCATGGTATCTTTTTGACTCTTCATCCCAGGATACTAATGGAAAATTTACAATCCATACAGGATTAAAAATATCTGGATCTCTCAAATTTAATTTATCCCCCATAAGAAGTCTCAAAGATGACATAGCAGAAAAAGTTTGGNTTTTCTCTCCTGCTAGAATTAATATTAAATCTGAAGGATTGGAATTATTTTCATTAGCAATTTTCTTTAAATCATCTGTAGAATAAAATTTATCTACAGAAGATTTTAATGTCCCATCCTCATTGTTTTTAATATAAACTAAACCTTTGGAGCCAATTTGAGGTGTTTTCACAAATTCAGTAAGTTCGTCTATCTGTTTTCTAGAGTAATTACTGCATCCTTCTACATTAATTGACAAAATAACTTCAGAATCATCAAATACTTTAAATCCTTTTCCTTTAACATTTGACGTTAAATCATTGAATTTCATCCCGAACCTTAAATCAGGTTTATCAGATCCATATAATCTAATTGCATCATCATACTCCATAATAGGTATTTCACCTAAATCCTTATCTAATATATTTTTAAATAACCAAGTTATAAGACCTCCAAAATTTACTAATACATCTTCTCTATTAACAAATGACATTTCACAATCTATTTGTGTAAACTCAGGTTGTCTATCTGCTCTTAAATCTTCATCTCTAAAACATTTAACTAACTGATAATATTTGTCAAATCCAGAAACCATAAGAAGTTGTTTAAATGTCTGTGGAGATTGAGGTAAAGCATAAAACTCCCCTAAATTCATTCTTGAAGGAACTATAAAATCCCTTGCACCCTCGGGTGTGGATTTAATCAATACTGGTGTTTCAATTTCTAGAAAATCCTTAGAATTAAGATAATTTCTTGTTTCTTGCATTAGGCTATGTCTAAGAATTATATTCTCTTGGAGCGGAGATCTTCTTAAATCTAGATATCTATATTTCATTCTTAAATCTTCTCCTCCATCTGTTTCATCTTCTATAGTAAATGGAGGGATATCTGATTTATTTAAGAATTCCATTTCAGAAACTTTTATTTCTATATCTCCTGTATCAATATTTGGATTTTTAGAGAGTCTCTCAAAAACTTTTCCTTTAATTTTAATTACATACTCTCGTCCACATTTCTTTGCTAATTCAAAAATATTTTTTCCAGAGAATTCCTCTTCAAAAATTAATTGAGTAATTCCATATCTATCTCTAATATCAATCCAAATTACTTTTCCTTTATCTCTAATTTTATGAGCCCAACCTGATAAAATAACATTAGACTTTATATCTTTTTTTCTTAACTCTCCACAATTATGTGTTCTTAACATAGATAATGATTTTCAACAAAATTAATAGAATTATAAAGAATGCGTTAATTTTTTTTATAATCTTACAGTAGTTATGAATATATTAAAAAACAACCATGAATATTTTATGAAAATGGCTCTTAAAGAAGCTAAATCNGCTTATGAGGAAGAAGAAATACCAATTGGAGCTGTAATAGTTCATAATAATAAAGTAATTAGTAAAGGTCATAACCAATCTCAAAGACTAAATGATGCCACAGCACATGCAGAAATGATAGCAATTACTTCTGCGCAAAATAAATTAGGTAGTAAATACTTAAATGAATGTGAACTTTATGTGACACTAGAGCCTTGTATGATGTGTAGTGGGGCTATACATCTCTCTAAAATAAATAAAGTAGTTTATGCTCTAGACGATAAGGAGAAAGGATATTTAAAGAAATCAAAGAAAGAACTAAATAAAAAACTGGTAATTGTTTCAAATATTCTTGAATCTGAATCAAAAAATCTATTAGAATCTTTTTTCTTTAAATTAAGAAGCTGAACCTTCAGTATTTAAAGTAAAATTCTTAAATTCATTAATAATTTAATTTTAATTAAAACAAAAAACAATGTCATTCAATTTACCTGATTTACCTTATTCATATGATGCTCTTGAACCTCATATTGATTCTACAACTATGGAAATTCACCATAAAAGACATCATAACCTTTACATTACAAATCTCAATAATGCAATTGAAAATTCTAGTCTTGAAGGGTTATCTATAGAGGATTTATGTACAAAACATTCAGATAATATTACTGTAAGAAACAACGGAGGTGGTCATTACAATCATTCGTTATTTTGGGAAATTCTTTCCCCAAATGGTGGTGGAGAACCAACTGGAAAAGTAAAAGGTCTGTTAGAATCTAGTTTTGGAGATATAAATAATTTTAAAGAAAAATTTAAAACTGCAGCAATGACAAGATTTGGTTCAGGATGGGCATGGTTATGTCAAATTGATGATCATCTTGAGATATGCTCAACTGCTAATCAAGATAATCCTTTAATGCCTGGGATTTGTAATGACTCGAGTAATATTTTAATGGGTATTGATGTATGGGAACATGCTTACTATCTAAATTATCAAAATAAAAGAGTTGAGTATGTAGATGCTTTCTTTAATCTTGTAAATTGGGAAGAAGTAAATAATAGATTAAAATAATTACCAATGAATAATAGAAGAGGATTTATTAAGAATGCTGCTAAAATTGGGATTGGATCTCAGTTTCTTTTTAATACACCTCTTGAGTTAATTGCTAATAATAGATCAAAAATATCATCAAACGATAAAATTAATTTTGGAGTAATTGGGTGTAAAGGTATGGGTTGGAGTGATATGAGATCAATTTTAAAAAACAGTGAAACTGACTGTATAGCACTTTGCGATGTTGATGATAAGGTTCTAGAAGAAAGATCAGAAAATGTAAAAGATATTACTGGTAAAAAACCTAAAATCTATAANGACTACAGAAAGTTATTAGAAAATAAAGATATTGATGCTGTTGTTATTGGTACACCTGATCACTGGCACTGTTTAAATTTAGTAGATGCTCTTAGTGCAGATAAACATATATATTGTGAGAAACCTATTTCAAATTCAATTGAAGAAGCAGATATAATGTTAAAAGCTTCATTAGAAGCAAAAAAATGTATTCAAGTTGGACAGTGGCAAAGAAGCGGAGGTCAATACAAAGAAGCGATGAATTATTTATGGTCAGGAAAAATAGGCAAAGTAAGATTAGTAAAAGTATGGGCTTATATGGGTTGGTATGGATGGGTAGATAATTTAAAAGATACTGATACCCCTAAAGGAATAGACTATAATATGTGGTTAGGTCCTGCACCTTTAAGAAAGTTTAATAAAAATAGATTCCATGGTAGTTTTAGGTGGTACTGGGATTACGCTGGTGGCCTAATGACTGACTGGGGAGTTCATGAAATTGATATAGCACTTTGGGGGATGAATGCAAAAAATCCTTTATCAATTTCTGCAGCTGGAGGTAAGTTTGCTTACCCTAATCAAGATACTGAGACGCCAGATTCTCTTCAAACTATATNTGAATATAAAGATTTTACAATGTTATGGGAACATGCAAATGGAATTGATGGTGGAAATTATGGACTTAGTGAAGGGATAGCATTCATTGGAGATAAAGGAACTATTGTAGTAAATAGNACTGGATGGGAAGTAATTCCAGAGAAAGATCACCGTAATAGTGGAGACTTATTTATTGAAGATGTCCCTAGGACTACTTTTAACTGGGATGATGTTAGAAAAAAGTATGGCAATGCTCTTGATTTACATACAGAAAACTTTGTAGATAGCATTAAAAAAAATGACCCATCAATTTTAAACTGTGGAATAGAAAGTGGAAGCCAAGTTTCAAAAGTTGCTCATATGGGTAATGTTGCTTTTAGAAGTGGATCAAAAATCAGATGGAATGAGGAAAAAAATAATTTTGATAATTCTTCAGCAAATGATTTAATAATTCCTAGTTATAATAATGGATGGAAATTACCTAGAATCTGATTTTTGAGATATTATTTTNATTAATTCAATATTTTCATCTCTNAATCTAGCTGCTTCATAGAAGTCTAGATTCTCAGCAGCTTTACTCATCTCAATTTTATTCTTTTCTATAATATTTTCAATTTCTTTTTTGGACATATCTTTTATTACAGGATCAATTTGAAGATCAGAAACAAATTTTATTTTAGAATTCTCCTGATGAGCAACAGTTGTTTGCTCTAATATTTTTTCTTTTGATTTGACAATAGTTTTTGGTGTAATACCATGTTCAATATTATATGAATGCTGTATTTTTCTTCTTCTATTAGTNTCATCAATTGTTGATTTCATAGATTTTGTTACTTTNTCAGCATACATTATAACTAATCCTTTTACATTTCTAGCTGCTCTACCNACAGTTTGAATTAAGGANTTCTCATTTCTTAAAAATCCTTCTTTATCNGCATCTAANATNATAACTAAAGANACNTCTGGTAAATCTANNCCTTCTCTCAATAAATTAACNCCAACTAANACNTCAAAAGTACCTAATCTTAANTCNCTAAGNATCTTGACTCTCTCCAAAGAATCNATTTCAGAGTGNATATATCTAGCTTTNATTCCACTNTTATTAAGATATTTATTAAGTTCTTCAGACATTCNTTTAGTAAGNGTNGTTATNAAAACTCTCTCNNATTTTTCAACTCTTTTAANTATTTCATTAATAATATCATCTATTTGATTTTCTGTTTTTCTTACCTCAATNGGAGGGTCAAGTAANCCNGTAGGTCTAATTATTTGTTCAACAATTGANCCNCCTGAAGANNTAAGNTCATAATCAGAAGGAGTGGCNCCAACAAATACAACTTTATTAATAAGNGATTCAAACTCTTGAAAATTTAATGGNCTATTATCTAANGCTGAAGGNAGTCTAAATCCGTAATCTACAAGATTCATTTTTCTAGATCTATCACCTCCCCACATAGCTCTTATNTGAGGNATAGTAACATGACTTTCATCAANAAAAAGCATAAAATCATCAGGAAAATAATCAATNAGNCAGAAAGGTCTCTTNCCTGGTTTTCTTCTATCAAAATATCTTGAATAATTTTCAACNCCAGANCAATAACCTATTTCATTTATCATTTCAATATCAAACTCAGTTCTTTCTTTAATTCTCTTAGCCTCATTANACTTTCTTTCTTTCTCAAAGAANAGAATTTGTTTTTCTAAATCATTCTCAATTTCATTTANTGCTTTATCAATNACATCTTTTGAGGTGACAAATAAATTTGCAGGATATATTTTAATTGAATCTTCNGTAGAAATAGACCTACCAGTAGATGGGTCTACTTTTTNAATAGATTCNACTTCNTCTCCCCAAAAAATAATTCTCAAAATATAATCAGCATANGCTAAGTATATATCTAGAGTNTCTCCTCTTAATCTAAATGTNCCNNTTTTAAAATCTGANTCNTGNGACCTTTCATATAAGATATCTACTAAAGAAAATAATAGCTCTTTTAATAAAATATTTTGNCCAACACCTATTTCAANAACATTTTTACCAAAATCNTCNGGGTTACCAATACCATAAATGCATGATACAGANGCAACTACAATAACATCATTCCTTCCAGAAAGNAAAGATGATGTTGCACTCAACCTCAACTTTTCAATTTGTTCGTTAATTGATAAATCTTTTTCTATATAAACATTAGAACTTGGAATATANGCTTCAGGTTGATAATAATCATAATAGGAAATAAAATATTCAACACAATTATTNGGNAAAAAAGATTTTAATTCNCCATATAATTGGGCNGCAAGTGTTTTNTTATGAGAAATAATTAAAGTTGGTTTATTNATTTTNTGAATAACATTTGCCATTGTAAANGTTTTACCAGAACCNGTGACNCCTAATAAAACTTGACTCTTTTCNTTATTATNNATTCCCTTAACNAATTCNTCAATAGCCTTNGGTTGATCNCCTCNNGGAGAAAATTCTGAATGTATTTTAAAGTCCAATTTANAAAAATTATTTATTCCATATTTNCCATGANANCTCTGCTTGTTTTACAAGCATNTCATATCCATTTTTAATTTTAGATCCATTATCCNTTGATAATTTAAGAAATAAAGTAATTTCTGGATTNTAAATCAAATCATAAACATAATGNTNTTNAGAAAGNAATTTAAAATTNAAAGAAGGATGGATAATTTATATTTGGNAACATNCCCANAGGTGTTGTATTTATAATTAATTTATTATTTTTNATAANATCTCCTTTTAATANTTCATNATANGAAANTTCTGAACTAGTTGGTNTCCTTGANACAAATAGNGAAGGNATATTCAATTCTTTNAGAGCATATTTTATAGCTTTTGANCTTCCTCCTGTACCTAAAACAANAGATGAAAATTCTAAATNNGGTAACCATAATTTTAATGANTACATNAATGCAACATAATCAGTATTGTACCCTATAAGTTTTTTATTTTCTTTATTTATGACATTTACNGANCCTATTTNTTTTGCAANAGATTCTGTATTATCCAAGTATGGTATTACTTGTTCTTTNTATGGGATAGTNACNTTTAATCCACAAANATTTTTTTCTTTTTTTATTAAANNCCTNANANNTGATACTTTATCAATTTCATANTTNTTATANTCNGAATTTAAAATATTTTCTTCTTNNAACTTATTCTTGAAATANNCTTGAGANAAAGAATGTNTTAATGGCGTTCCTATNAATCCAAANTTTTTCATTTTGATTTAATATTATATNCTATAAANCCTGTNAATATAAATATTAATANANANNATATAAATAAATTATTTTCACCAGTNACNNTATAATATTCCATTGGNAANAATANTTNTTCATTATAAGTCCANGGCCAAACTTTATTTAAGGCNCCTAACATNAANCCTGANAAAAAGAAAATNGTTGNATTATANTANTTATTTAATANCCANTAAATAATTTTAGAAAANNATAAAANNCCAAGNAANGCACCTATNGAAAAAATTAAAATATTNTCNANATAAAGATTAGAAATAGANTCTAACATAAACTCATATTTCCCAATCATCAANAAAATATAACTACCNGANATTCCAGGNAGNANCATNGCAGAAATNGCTANAAANCCAGAAAGAAAAATAGATAAAAAACTATCNGANGTATTTATTGGNTTAATTANNGATATAAAAAANCCAAANGAAAAACCTAAAATTATNATAAGATNACTTTTTNNTGATTTNGGCTTAANNTCANATATAATNTTNANNGATGAAAAAAANATTANACCAAAAAAGAANCTAAATAATAATATTTTATGNTNNNTNATTAAAAATGAAATTATTTTAGAAAANAAAANAATTGAAGTNATAATNCCAANAAAAACTGGAATCAAAAATTTAAAATTTAATTGATNAGAAAGTTTATTATANTTNAGTGTCAAAAAATAAAAAAGAGTTTNTTTATTAANNGANTTTAATGANTTAATTAGATTTTTATAAATTCCAAGTAACAANGCNACAGTNCCTCCTGAAATTCCAGGAATTAAATCAGATACACCCATTGCNATACCTTTTAAAAAAAGTAANAGGNGATTTTTTATTATCATATTANAGNTATTGNTTNAAAGTATCACCCCNTAANCCAACTCTAATNGTNTCTAAAGATATAACNTCATTTCCAGATATATTNCCNAGATTNACATTTTGNCCTAATAATTTAACAAACCAAACTTGNTGNGATTTNAGAGGNGCTTCCCANAANATNTTTTCTGTTGGNATTTCTGTGAGTATTTCTTCAACAAGTCCNTGNCTTACCTCTCCNGAAGATCTAAATAANCCNACACTACCCGACTCTCTTGCTTCACCAATTACTTTCCAAGATCCAGCATTAAGNTCTGCTNTCATTTGTCTTATCCATTTATATGGNGGNATAATTTTTTTTTCNTCTTTTGANCCAATCTCTGAAAANACNGTTACATNATTAGNTAANTTTTCAATGTATTCACATTTNTTTTTNTGAGGNATNGNAATTGAACCATCNGATACNTCTGCATANTTTAAGTCATATTCTTTTANAATNNTAATATAATCNTCTATCTGATTCCTTATNGCAAANGCTTCNAANAGNGTNCCNCCAAAATATACATTGATNTTTNCATCNNTAAANANTTTTAATTTTTCTTTAAGNTTTGTAGNAAAATTTGATGTAGTCCAACCAAATTTTATAAAATCAATATATTTTGAAGAGGANTCAATTAAATTTTTACATTCTTGAATACTAGAACCNTTATCTATAACCATAGTTATTCCATCTTCTCTNGGTTTNTNAGTTCTCTCNGGTATATTTTTTAAATTAAAATTCATTTTAAATTATTCTTTCTATANTGATTAATNACNCTTATNAATGCNGATTGTGATTCAAAGTTAGGNACAAAATCAAAAAGTACTTCATGATTATCAAAATTTAANGATAATGCACTTTCTAAAACATTAATAGATTCTTTATACTTTCCAGCATCCATNAGATANATNACAAGNCTATAATANAGTAANGACTCATGAGGNACNTCATCNATANAATCNTCAATAATACTTATAGCCTTNTCAACATCTCCACTTTCATAATACATCAANGAAAAATCTAANGAAATNTTNAANTCAGNNGGATCAAGATCAAGTGCTTTTTGATATAANTCAACACTNGAGACCATATTNCCNACTTTAAATTCAGCAAAAGCTAAGGATTTTATATAATTNATATTTTNANTATCTAGTTTAAAAGCTTTTTTAAAATANTGAATNGCTTCAAACCACTTATCAANAGANACTAAAGATTTNCCAAGCCANTANTAAGANTCTTTANANAATTGATCAATTTTTATNGANTTTTGNAANTATTTAATNGATGTTGTAANATCATCTAAATAGTAGTATGCTCTTCCTATCGATGAATATATTTCNGGNGAAGGACCATCNAATTCTAATGATTTATAAAAATATTTTTTAGATAATTNATAATCTTTTANGTGTATATATGANTCNNCTAAANTTGAATANGCACTTGAATATTCATCATCNATAGCNATTGCNAATTCAAANGCTTCAGNTGCTCTCTTATAANATTTTAATTTTAAAAAAATATTTCCAAGATTNAACCANGCATATTCTGAATANGGNTCCTCNTCNATGAATTTTTTATAATAATGAACACTATTTTCAAGCTCACCATTTATTTCTTGNCAATATGCTAAATCATATAACGCATTTTCATGNTTTATATTAATTTCAATNGCATTTTTNAANTANACTGATGCTTCTTTAAACTTNTTTTGNGANTGATATGCTAATCCAATCTGATAATTTATCTCATCTTTATTTTCNGANTATTGAAGTGCATCATTCAATAGNGANATNGCNCCTTCATANTCNGCAAGAATTATTTTAACCTGACCCATTAATATAAATATATTTTCATCAGTNGGGTTTAGTGANTGAGCTCTNTCTAAAGAAANTAAGGCATCAGAAAATTTTTGAAGAGCTATCANNATNTTAGCTTTTTGAATTAATAAATCNGAAGANAATTGATGNTGTGANAANGCAAAATTAACAGCTTTAAGACCAAGCTTNAACTTATGATTATCTATNTACCATTTNGTNATTTTNTCATAAGACTCNGAATCATANTAAATATCAATATCATTCTTNATCTTCATNTCAAANTCCAAAACTAACTTATATATTTCGTCNTTCTTTTTTTTAAATTCTTCNGCCATNNAGTGATTTTTTCAATGAAACTTAAAGCTAATAATTATATTGTTTATTTATAAATGAAATTTATTTTTGTTGAATGGCTCTGTAGTTCAATGGATAGAATAGAAGTTTCCTAAACTTTAGATACAAGTTCGATTCTTGTCAGAGCTACTATGANTATAANTATNGCTTTCATTTTTCTATCTATTNATANGAANANANNTATTTTNGAAAAAGGAATTAGAANATATAATAAAGGCAANTACCAAAAAGCTATNGAAATTCTTAATAAAGTTGAGAAAAAAGATAGAAATTTTGAATATTACTTNTATNTNGGNCANTCNTATTCNTTTCTNGATAAGAATGAAATNTCAATAATTTACTATGATTCNGCAATNCAAATTAATGATAAAAAAGATATTGTTTTTTTTGAGAAAGGNTTTTCAAATTTTATAATGGGNAATAGTATTGAAGCTTTAAAAAATTTAAATAGAGCNATTNANTTAAANCCAAATAATGCTNAATATTATGTNAATAGNGGNACAATNAAATATGATTTAGGAGANAAAGAATCNGCTTGTAATGACTGGTATAATGCTATNANAATAGATNATGAAATTATTAACTACGNTATGATTCAATCNAATTGNAATTAATCTTTTCTTTTGAAATCTCCTCTTTTTATNGCTTTAATAAATTTGACCCATGCAAAAGGGTTAAGTAANGGGTTTGANGGNANTTGATATTTAGTTGATGTTGCCATCATCTGCTGATCCATAAAATATTTATAATTCATATTNGCNCTCATTGGCTCGTTATTATACATTCNCCTTAATAAGTCTTTATCGAGTGACTTTTCTAGATTTTCAATGTCTCTCCTATTTGGAAGCTCTACAGCTAAAACAGCTTTTTTGAATAGTTCTTCAGTAGGATACGGGAAAATTTCAAGCTCTGGTAATATAGTAGTATCTGGTTTTAACTCAATAAAAAGGGTAACAGATACACCTTTATCTCCAGGCATTATAAAACTTTGTTTCTGGTATCCTATTGCACTAACTATTATACTATCTTCAGCCAATACTGGCATAGCAAAATACCCATAGGGGTTAGAAGTAGTACCTCTACCTGCTTTTGGTACATATACATGAACACCTCCTACACCTGAAATACTATCTTGTCCAACAACAACACCTGAAAGCTGGATTATTTTCTTTTGACCCTGAGAGAAGGAATCAAAAACAATTGTTAAAGAAATGATAACAATTAAATTTAAGATTAAAGTTTTATTATGTATCATGTTACAATGTTATTTTTTAAATAACATGCTAAATTACTTAATAAATATGTTTTTTTTATTTAGAATACTTTCTAATAACAATATTTAACATCTATGAGATTAAAAAAATTTAATATTGAATATGGCAAAACAATATTTAAATCTTTTTCAGATGTATCTAGAATAAGAATTTTAAATATTTTATCAAAGAAAAAAGAAGTTTCAATATCTGATCTTGAAATGATCCTTAATTTCACTCAAACTAAAACTTCTAGACATATCTATTACCTAAAAAATTCAGGATTACTAAATTCAAAGAATGAAGATCAATTTATTTTCTACTCTTTAAGAGAAGAAGCTCTAGATATAATTGATCAGATATTTGAATTTTTAGATAAAGATGATCAACTTAAAAAAGATTTAGAAACTTATGACACAATGTATTCTAATAGAGAACTAGCAAAAAATAAAATTGAATTAAAAACTTGGAAATAAACTTTAAAATAAACTATGAACAACGCATATTTTGAAATACCAATACCTATAAATGAACCAGTAAAAGAATATAAAGAGGGATCAGCAGAAAAAGAAAATCTAGTTAATACACTTAATAAGATGAAGGAGAAACCTATCAATATTCCAATGATTATTGATGGAAAAGAAATTACTACAGAAAAGAAGATAAAAATCACTGCACCTCATGATCACAATCTTCATCTTGGAGATTTCTATGAAGGTGATAAATCTCATGTAAAAATGGCAATTAAATCAGCTAAAAAAGCAAAAAATAATTGGGGGTCAATGAGCTGGCAAAGTAGGGCCTCAATTTTTCTTAAAGCAGCAGAGTTAATTGCTGGACCTTATAGATCAAAAATTAATGCTTCAACTATGCTTGGTCAGTCTAAAAATATTTATCAAGCTGAAATAGATGCTGCATGTGAATTTATCGATTTTCTTAATTTTAATGCTTCATATATGGAAGAAATATATAAAAATCAACCTGAATCATCCGATGGAATATGGAACAGATTAGATTATAGACCACTTGAGGGTTATGTGTTTGCTATAAGTCCTTTTAATTTTACTTCAATTGCAGGAAATTTATGTGCTAGCCCAGCTTTAATGGGAAATACAGTAATATGGAAGCCTGCATATCCTCAAATTTATTCAGCTAAAATAATTATGGATGTCTTTAAAGAAGCTGGACTTCCTGATGGAGTCATTAATTTAATTTTTGTTGATGGACCGGAAGCAGGAGATGTGATATTTAAAGATGAAGATTTTGCTGGATTACATTTTACAGGAAGTACTGGAGTTTTTAAACACCTATGGAAAGAGATTGGAGATAACATTAATTTTTTTAAATCTTACCCAAGAATTGTAGGTGAGACTGGTGGAAAAGATTTTATAATTGCTCATAAATCTGCAAAAGCAAAAGAAGTTTCAACAGCAATAGTTAGAGGTTGTTTTGAATTCCAAGGACAAAAATGCAGTGCCCCATCAAGAGTTTATATTCCAAAATCTCTTTGGGGAGATATTAAAGAAAACTTGTTGAGAGATATTAAAAGTATAAAAATTGGTGTACCTGATGATTTCTCAAATTTTATAAATGCTGTTATCGAAGAAAGGGCTTATGATAAAATAGTTTCTTATATAGAGGATGGGAAAAAAGATAAAGATCTTGAACTTCTAATAGGTGGAGAACACGATAAATCAAAAGGGTATTTTATAAATCCTACCGTATTTGTTACTTCTAATCCAAAAAATAAACTCATGGTTGAAGAAATTTTTGGGCCAGTTACATGTATATATGTATATGAAGATAATGAGTATAATGAAACTCTAAAGTTAGTAGATGAGACTTCTCCATATGCTCTTACTGGTGCAATATTTGCAACTGAACAAACAGCTATTGATAAGGCATATAAATCACTGGAATACTCAGCTGGAAACTTCTACATTAATGATAAGCCTACGGGTGCAGTAGTTGGTCAGCAGCCTTTTGGAGGGGGAAGAGCTTCAGGAACAAATGATAAAGCAGGGTCATATTTAAACCTTTTGAGATGGGTTTCTCCAAGGACTACAAAGGAAGTATACAATACTCCTACTGATTATAAATATCCATTTATGGATGTTTAATTATTTGATTTTAATCGAATTTCTTGTCTATTAAAATATAATACTACAAAAAGAGATAAAATAAAGTAGGTCATTATTATATAATCTGCATAAATTATATAGTTATTCATGAATGACCAATTACTTGAGAAAGTAATTAAGCTTATTCCAAAGGAAGCTTTAATTAGTTCAAAAATCCAGGAATTATTCTCCTTATCCATAAGACTAGTTAGACTGTAAATACACATAAATAAAAAAATTGCAAATAAAATAGCATCTCTAAATAATAATAAGTGTAAATGATTTATGTAATACATTATAAATAAAAATATTATCCCAAATTGAATCCATGACCAAAGTTTTAAATTTTCTGATAAATTAGGATAATATTTTTTATACTCATAAGGAGATTCTATTATGGATAAGGGATATTTTAAAATAACATCTTGAGGTCTCCACCCAGTAGGCATAAACCAAATTCTAAATTTGTCTAGAATATTATTTGTCCTCCAGGCATCTTTTATTAACTGAAATAAATGAGAAAAATTTATGAGGATTGGGTTCCATGATCTTAATGGTCTCTTTACTCCATAAACAGGAGGTACGTCTTCAAGTTCTTCTTGAAACGTTCCAAATAACTTATCCCATATTATAAATACTTGAGATAAATTCTTATCTAAGTATTCATTATTAATTGCATGATGAACTCTATGATGTGATGGGGTAACAATTATATATTCTAGAAGACCTAACTTCCCAATTAATCTGGTATGATACCAATACTGAGCAAAAAGATGAAGAGGAGCTAAAACTGCAATAACCTCAGATGGCACACCTATAATAGCAGTAGGAATTAAGAAGATAAAAGAAATAGAGAAAAAATTAGAAATAGACTGTCGTAAAGCACAAGCTAAATTAAATTCTTCACTACTATGGTGAATTATATGGTGGTTCCAAAAATAATTAATACTATGATTAATCCTATGAACCCAATATCCTGCGAAATCAATTCCAATAAAAGCAATAACATAAACCATTATTGATGACTCCAATTTAAATAGAGCAAAATGTTCTACCATATATCCATAGGAAATAATAATAAAAGTTAAACCAAGAACATCTTTTATTATATTCGTTAAGCCTGAACATAAACTAGATAGAGTGTCCATACTTCTCATAACATAATCTTTTCTGTAAATTTTTGAAAGAACAATTTCTATTAAAATAAGAGAAATAAAAAAAGGTATCGCAATATTTAGAGTAGTTATATAATATGTTGGCATTTAACAAATTTATATTATTTTATAATTAATTATTTATAAAAAGTATCTTCGTATCAAATTATTTTAATGAGAAAATTTTATATATTTTTTTTCTTTTTTTTAATAACTGAACCAGCTCTTAGTCAAGAGATTCATACACCAATAAAAATATTGGATAATAAAATAAATATTGATGGTATAATCGACCCTAAAGAATGGGAAGGTGCTATTAAAATCGAACTTGATAACGAAACAGAACCTGGCTATAATATTAAGCCAATAGTAAATACTTTTGGTTATATTTTATATTCAGACTACCATGTTTATATAAGATTTGAAGCTGAAACTAAAGAAACAGTAAGGGCATCTATTAGAAAAAGAGATGATACTGGAATATTCAATGATGATATTATTGGATTTGATATTGACACTTATGGCGATGGCAGAAATAACCTTTTTATAGGATCTAACGCTTATGGATCCCAAGTAGATGTGAGAGTTATGAATGCATTACAAGAATCATCTAGATATGATATGTCATTTGATTTAGAATACGAATCTGCAGGATCTATCCGAGGTAATAGTTACACTGTTGAGATGAAAATACCATTTTCATCTCTACCTTTTCCAAATGGTAAAGATCAGAAATGGAAATTTAGTTTTTTTAGAAAATATATTGACTATAATATATCATCAAGTAAATCTGACAGAGACAATTCATGTATTACCTGTCAATTTGATGATGAAGTGTTTTTTGAAAATATCAAAATAGATAAAAAACTTGACTTAATTCCATATATCACAAGTGGTATTGAAGGTCAGTATAATATGAATACAGAAAATATTGACTATAAAAAAATAAATAGCAATATTGGTATAAGTATAAACGCTGAGCTCTCAAAAAGTTTATCATTAGAACTTGCTATTAATCCAGACTTTTCTCAAGTAGAAGCTGATGTTACTCAAATTGATGTTAATTCTGCTTTCTCATTAAGTTATCCTGAAAAAAGACCGTTTTTTAATAAGGGAACTGATATATTAAAACTTAATAATCCAGACTTGCAGCCATTTTATTCTAGATCAATTAATGACCCAGCATTCGCATTAAAACTATTAAATCAAGGTAAGAAATCAAGGCTATTTTATCTATCATCATTAGATAATAATTCACCCTATCTTATTGCAGGCAGAGACAGATCCTACTTTGGTGAAGGTAAAAAATCTTTTGTTAATGTATTAAGATATCAAAGACTATTAAACAATGGTTCAAAAATTGGTTTAATCTCAACTAGTAGAGCTTACGATGGTGGAGGATATGGAAATCTATTTGGTATAGATGGTCTTATTCAAATTACTAATAGTATAAGGTTAACATTTGATTTACTAAAAAACTATAATGAAGAACCAGAAAATGATTGGATAGATTCTGATGATTATTTTAATGAATATTCTGTAAGTCTTAATGGAGAAAAATTTAATGGTAATGGAATGTTTATAGGTCTTTCTAGAAACACAGAAAATTGGCGTACTTACTTAGGATATAAATATATAGATCCTGAGTACAGAGCTGATGTAGGGTTTTCTGTAAAAAATGACAGAAAGTGGTTTACTTATTATCAATCATACAAATCTTTCTATGAAAAAAAGTTTCTCCAAAATCTTGAATACTCTATTAAGTATGATATGCTTCATAATTTTAATAACAAACTTGATGTGATAAGTTTAGATGGTAGGGTTAGTGCTGGGTTTAAAGGTAATTCTGAGATATCAATTACACATGATTATGATTTTGTTTCATATTACTTAGATAAAAAATATTCAAATTACGCCTCTACGAGAATAGGTTTAAATACTAGTCCTATTGAATTGATTTCTTTTGGATCGGATATAAGCTTTGGGAAAGATGTGGCATTCAATGATGAAAATCCTGAGTTAGGAAAAGAATTTAATTTTAGAGCAACCTTAAGCCTACAATTAAATAATAATTTTTCTATTTCCAATTTATTTAGTTTTTCAAGGCTAAAAAAAGTTGAAATAAATGAATTTTATTACAGAGGTTTTGTAAATAGACTTAACACCAAATATCAATTTTCAAAATCACTAGGTGTTAGACTAGCAACAGAATATAATGATTTTTCAGAATCAATATTTTTACAACCATTATTTGAGTGGACTCCAAATCCTTTTACTATTTTTTATATTGGAGGNAATCAAATTCTTAATAAGGATGATAAATATTTTGTTGATAGATCTCAGATGTTTGTNAAATTTCAGTATCTGATAAGTCTCTAAAACAAAAGTTAATTAATAACGTTTTTTATTATATGAGTGACAGAAGAAAATTTCTTAAGAGTGCGGGTTCTACTGCTTTATTTACAAGTTTAGGAACCTCTTTTTTTATAGCATGTAGTGAAAAAGAGGAAAATATAGATCCCGATAACAATAATAATATTTCAGAAAAAGGATTTACTGTTGATGGCAATGTTTATAAGATAGAACTTAATCATCCTAGTTTCTCAGTACTGAAATCTATAGGGGGATGGTATTTATTTAATGAAGGAGGNATGTTNCTTGTTAATGTTGGTCAAGATATTATAAGAGCATTTTCTAATAGTTGTCCTCATCAAGGATGTCGCACAAGTTGGAAGTATTCAAACAATAATTTCACTTGTACATGTCATAGCGCTATTTTTACTAACGAAGGAGCTCTTGTTAGTGGGCCTGCTAATAGTGATTTAACATCATATATTGCTCAAAAAGAAGACGANATTTTAAAGGTTACTACTTAGTTATATNTTAACTTGTAANCCATTCTTAAAGTACACNTCTTTAAGTANCTTACCATCCCTTCCATATATTTTCATAAATCCATTTTGAACACCTTTAACTGATTCNGTTTCATCTGAAAGTGTACCGTCTCCAAAATAATTTTTCTGTAAACCGTCCCTTAGACCATTTTTAAAATTCCACTCACTTTTTAAGTTTCCGTTTTTATAATAAAGATATGATGTTCCATTTCTAACAAGTTCTTTATCAAAAGTTTCCTTACTTTCTACCCTACCACTTTTATAAAATCTTGTAACTGAAATCTTATTATTTGCATAAATCCATTCACTTTGAATTGGACCTTCTTTATAAAAAAGCTTAGTATAAAACTTTATTCCATTATTATATTTTTCCTCAGCTCTTAATTTATTATCTACATCTTTTTTTATAGCTAAACCTGAAAACTTATTTCCATTATAATATGTTAAGTCATCAATAATCTCTAACTGACTAATTAAGGGTTTATTCTGACACGAAATAAATAAAATAAAAAGAATATATATTAATCTACTTTTGACCATATTGATTCGTAAGTTATATTAATAATTTTTACTGAATCTAATTTCATTTTTCGATTAAACTTTAAAGATAATATATCAGCTTCCATAAACTCATACTTAAAGGCACGAGATAAATCATTTGTTTGTTCATCATAGAAAAAAAGACTATCATCTTGAACTTTATAGTACATCAAAGTATTATAATAAAAAACAAGATTTTCAGATCTAAAAGATGAGATGATTGTTGGCCCCTCTAGTGAGGGAATAGCTTCATTATCTCTAAATAAATTAACTAATTCCCAATCACCAGAAAAATTATTTTTTTCTGAGGAAGAACATGAAAGTAAAATAAATAATCCAACTAATGAAATTAAGTATCGCATAAGATTATTAAATTTATCAAAAAAAATTATGAATCTCACCTTTATTCATTTAATAGGAATAATATTTTTACTTTGGATGATATATTTTTCCTTAGGAGCTTTTGCTAATATGACAGAAAATGAATTTCTTCTAAACATTTTTAAATCTTTTAAGTATATAATGGGAGTAATTATTCTAATAGCTCTGTACTTATACTTTAAATGAGATTTATATCAAAAATTACTTTTTTTATTTTTTTTTCTCAAGCCTTAATTGCTCAAAAATTAATTACTGTCAAGGTAGTTGACAAAATATATCTTCATCCTCTTGACAGTGTTGAAATTTCAATTAATGGAAAAACTCATTTCTCTGATGCAAACGGTCAATTTTCTTTCATTCACAATGAACTGCCAGTAGAGTTGATTATTAATGATTACAGGTATTTTTATAAAAAATTAAATTTAATAAATTCTGAAATCGGTGAAATTAAACTTACAAACAGAGGACTAGTTTTAGATGAATTAATAGTGAAAACAGATCTATTTTCAAAAAAATTAAAAAATGTTTCATTAGCAACATCAATATTAGATGATATTGAATTCAGAAAAAATGAAGGTGAATTTTTGATAAACTCTTTAAATCAAGTTAATGGAGTTTATTCTCATTCAGCAGGTTATAACACTAATAGAATTACTATTAGAGGTATGGGATCAAGATCTCCATATTCAACAAATAAGATAAAAGCATATCTAAATAATATCCCTCTCTCAAATGGTGTTGGAGAAACAACAATTGAAGATTTTGGAATTGAGATATTAGATCAAATTGAAATAAATAAGGGTCCAAACTCAAGTATCTATGGTTCTGGTCTTGGGGGTAATATTGTACTTAAAACTTCTAAAAATTTTGAAAAAACAGTTAAGGTAAAATCCATCTTTAAATCTTTTAATACTTATCAGAATAGCATCTCTATATCTAAAAAGATCAATAGATTAAACTTGCTCCTTAACTATGAAAAAATAAAAAGCGATGGCTACAGGGATAATAATACTTATGACAATAATAGAGCATTCGCAAGTGTGAATTATGAGATAAATGATGATTACGTATTAGACTTTATTTATTTTATAAATTCAGCAGATGCGCTGATACCATCTTCTCTAAGTCAAGAAAATTTTATAAACAATCCATCAAGCGCTGCGTTTTCATGGAAAAATGTTGAAGGAGGAGAAGGTTACAATAGATCATTAACTGGTTTAACATTTAATTCAAAAAAAGATAAATACTCATCAACCACTACTTTTTTTTTAAAGACATTCAATAATGAAGAGGATAGGCCATTTAATCATTTGAAAGAGTTTAGTGATTCATTTGGAGTTAGGCATATAGGAAAATTTTCTTTAAATTCCTTAGACCTTAGTTACGGACTTGAGTATTCTGGCGAAAATTATAAATTCAGCACTTGGGATGAATTCCCCGATCACGTAGATCTATNCACATTCAATCAATCTCTAATATCCCAGCAAACACAAGACAGAAAAAATTATAATTTCTTTTTNCAGGTTGATAAATCATTCAAAAATTCTTTTTTGACTTTTGGAATTGGATCTAATAAAATTAATTATGANTGGATTGATGAGACTGAATCAAGTTCCTTAAGTTATAACACAAAAACCATTATATCTCCAAGATTATCCTACAATCANAATTTGGATAATATTTCAATATTCGGAAATATAAGTCATGGTTTTTCTTCCCCCAATATAGATGAGACTCTCGATGAAAATGGATTAGTAAATCCTGATATTAAANCTGAAACAGGATGGAATTATGAATTAGGGTTCATTGGAACTACAAATACTAATACGCTTTCATATAGTATAAACCTATACTATATGGACATTAAAAATTTACTTGTTGCACAAAGGACAGATTTTGATACATTCACNGGAGTTAACGCAGGAAGAACCTCACACCCAGGCTTAGAAGCAACAATAAANTTTCCANTANTTNNAAGTCAAAATNTGAATATTACATCATCAAATAATTTTTCTAAATACTGGTATGTTTTTAAAGACTTCAATAATAATGATATTGACTACTCACAGAATAAATTAACTGGGGTACCAACTCACACATCCAATTCAAAAGTAAAAATTGATTTNAAAAATTATNTTGNACAAATTTCATTACAAAATGTTGGAAAAATACCTATGAATGATTCTAATGAATTATTTTCTGATGCTTATTCAGTAATTAACTTTAAAATATCAAAACTTTTTTCTTTCAAAAATTTTGATGTGAATATATCNTCAGGTATTAATAATTTATTTGATAAAAAATATGCTTCAGGTATTGTAATTAATGCAAGAGGTTTTGGAGGTATGGATCCAAGGTATTACTATCCAGGTTTGCCAAGAAATTATTTTATATCTTTAAATCTTAGTATATAAATTATGAAAATAGGAATTGAAAAAGTACAAAAATATGGTCTAGAATCTCTTGTTATTTTATTTAGTATAATTTTATCTTTTTACATTGAAGGTCAAAGAGATCTAGCTGAAAAAAACTCTGATAAAAATAAGTTAATAACTGATCTAATTAATACCATAGATGAAGATCAAAAGCAATTAGATTATATAAAATCAGAAATGAATAAAACAGTTAAACTTATTAATGAAATTCAATCAGATATCAACTCTCAGAATAATAATTTATCCAAAATTGAAATAATTAATAAAATATCTGAAATTAAAGTATCATATTCATTTTTTCCTCAAGAAGGTATATTTAATCAATTAATTGCAACTGGTAGCTTTGAGTTGATAGAAAATAAAGATTTAAAGCTTTTATTACTTAAGATATATAACCATCAAAATAGNAGAAATTATTCAATATCAAATCTTATAGATATATTTTCGATAGAATTTTATAATACTGTTTATCAAAAATTCAGAATAGATATTAATGTTAATAATATGGAAGGAGAAATATATGGCATATCAGTAGTAAGCGATTTTAAGTTTAATAAAACATTCTATTTATCAGATGAATTCTATGGGTTTTTAACAAGAACAAAAACGTATGCAAATCTATACTCAAGATTATTAAACGATATTAGTGAAAATTATAAACAAGCCAAAATTTATTCAGAGTACGAAATAGAAAANTAATAAAGAAGATGNATTTTGTTTTTATTTCTCCAACCAACTTGAGATTTATATTCAACAAAAAAAATATTGATATCTGCCTGAGACTTATACTTTTCAAAAAATATTTTTTTATCTGATTGAGATTCATAATCTACAAAATACCATAAACCATCATTCCCTTTAGCTTGAGATTTATACTCTACCTTAAACACTAATAGGTCTGCTTGACTCTTATAATTGACAACATAAGCAGTGAAATCAGACTGAGATTTATACTTTACACTAAAAATATTTTGTGAAAAGAGTTCTAAATTAGGAAATAAAATAAAGAAAAAAATTAATTTATTCCTTGTCATCATTCTTATTAAGTTCAGAAATAATTGAAAACGCCATAGTATTTGCTGATTTAGCATATTTATTAGCTTCAGCTGACTCTTTCTTAATTTCATCTAACTCAAAAAGTGAATATTCTAATTTTGAATTAATCTCATTTAATTCATTCCTTGATTCGTAATTTTGATAAGCTAAAATTATTAAACCAAAAAAAGTTAAATTTTGGAAACTTAAATAACTCCGATATCTTAATATATTTTTCATATTAATTATTTTATCCAAAAATATAGATTTAAGATAAATAACTTAGAATAGATTATTTTTTTTTGTGTGGGGATGATTCAAGGTGTTCAATTATAGCATTTTTAGCAAAAAATAATGACAATACTAAAGTTAGAATACCACCTATCCATAAACCTGGTACAAAGTCTAAATATAAGAAATAGTCATAAATTGCATGAAGTATTATCGGAACTATAATTGATAGACTTATAAATAAAGTTTCTTTTTTCTTTCTCGACTTTGCAATACCTAGATAATAACCCATTATAACAGCAAATACAAAATGTGCAGGTATAGCAGAAAGCATTCTAAATAATGCCACAGAAGTATTACCCTGAAGAACAAAAGTTAGGTTTTCAGCAGTTGCAAAACCCATTCCTACAAAAACAGAATATACAATTCCATCAAATGGTTCATCAAATGCCTTATTAGGATAAATAATTAAAATAACTACAATAAACTTTAGTAATTCTTCAGTAATTGCAACTGTCAAGGCTTCACCACCTACTTGAAGAAAAATGTTCTCAATATTTATATATCCAAATATAAATTCTAATATATCAACATCGAGATGAAGGTTAATAGCACCAAAGATGAAACATATTGCTAATAACCATAGAGGCTCTTGATCTTCTTCATCAAGATTATAAATAAAAATCATTATAAAGATTCCTGGAGATATTGAAAGTGATACTAATAATAAATCATACCAATCAAACTTATGAATTAAAATAAGAGGATAGAATAAAACAAGATATAGTAAGGTGACAATTATTGATCCATATATACTTGATTTAATTAATCTATTCATCTAACCTAAAATTTAAGAGATATCATCCACTCGTCATATGATATATTATTCATATTATTATCATATGCTCTAGCCCAACCCACAGATAATACTGCAGATAAATGAGAAAAAATAACCAGTTTTGTGTCAAGCTGAGCTCCAATATTAGAAAAGTTTTCTCTTATCTCCGGAGTATTTGGTAATGAAGATATAATATCATTAGAATATAATTTACTTGTAAAAATTGAAGGAGAAATATTAGTTACAAAGAAATTAAAAAATCCAAATTTTCTAAATCTAACAGGTGGTAAAACTAATTCTGCCATAACCTTATAAAAACTTTTAGCCAGTAGTAATCTATCTGAATCAAAACTAACTCCTGGAAAAGAAAATATACTCCTATACATTTTAGATGAATATCTATCAATATAATTATTTCCAAAAGAAGCAAAACCAAATCTTGTAAATGGATTAATTTTATCACTAAAAGAATTTCCAAAAGAATTTCTAAACCATAAAGATGTGTGCTTTATAGGAAGCTGTATTCCTAAATCTAAATTTCCATAAGCTTTTGGATAGAAATTACCTTCAGAAATAGATGAAGAAACAGCAAGCGATGTATTTATACCTTTTTCGCCCTCAACAGCACCAACTGACCTTTTAAGATGGGAGAAAGATAAAGATGCCTTAACATCATAAAATAAATTAGTATTAAATTCATCTTTACTAAAGTTAATCTGCTGAAATTCAGGAGATTGATCTAAACCATAGTATCCAGTAAATCCAAGGTTAACATCTAATATACTAGGAGGATCATAAATTATTGAGTTTGAGTAATCAAATCCAAAACTCACTCCTTTTCTAGATCTTTGAGTTGGCCCAAATAAATCATAAAAATTAGCTTTATTATAGGAAGCAAAAATATTGTAATTTCCTGATAGGAAGCCTCCTAATCTAACTGCAGAATAATTTATAGATGAGTGAATTTGTTCATCTTTATCTAGTTCTCGATCTCCTTCTATTAAACCATTTTTCCATTCATTTGGAGTATATGATATTGAAAAATCAAGTTCTCTAAAACTAAATGGATCCTTAAAATTAAATCTATAACCTACTCCAACATTATTTTTATATCCAACAACTATAGGATAAGCATAATTAAGTGTCATTTGTTTACTAGATTGGTAATAACCTTCTTTTGAATTAATCTCATTACCTTCAAATGTACTTTCAGTAGGAATTTCTGTTTTCCAACTTTTTAATACAGGATGTTTTTGAACAGTTTTATTACCTAAAAATTCAATTGATGACACATTATCTACTGGAGAATTTGGTACAGTAACAGGAGCAAAACCATCACTTGTATATCTAAAACAGAACATTCTATCTGAATCAATTTGAATTGGTCTAAAATAACCAGTTATTGCATTAGACATTACTTCTATTTCGAGATTTTCAACATTAACTCTAAAAATATTACTTACTCCTGAGTAAAATGAAGAACCAATTAAAAATTTACCATCATCAGTAAACTTAAAAGTTTGTGGCGAGGCTACCTCAAAATTAAAAACTTCATCAAATTTTATATTTTCTTTATCAACATTATCTATCGAAGCTAAATCATAGATATTTAAATACTGATTTCCAAAATAATCGGCAACTGCAGCACTAAGTTTTGTCCCGTCAGGAGAAATGTCTAAATCAAATATGTCATGGCCATAAGGTAAGGTATACTTCTGTTCCCAGACTGAATAATATTGATTTGGATTTTCAGAATTAAATTTTGGTATTCTTATCACAGTATTTATCCCATTCATATGCATTACTGCCCACAGAGATTGATCCTTTTTATTATATGCTAAATCTCCTGATCTAAAATTTTTTTGAAGCAAAGTATTCTGTCCATTTTTTAAATTATAAGAATATAAATCTCTATTAGCACTATTGTCTGTTGTATAAAATAAAAAATCATTATTTTCATCATATGCTAATGAAGTAACATTAAATAGTGCAGGACCTTTTATATCAGTTAATCTTTTTAGTTTGCCTGTAGAGATATCGAGAGACGCAAGATGAGGAACTTTTCCAGGATAATTAACAGCTACATATATTTTGTTTCTTTTTTTATCAAAGAATGCATGAGAAACACCTCCAAGAACCTTATCAGATATTCTTTTATCTTCAGTTATTACACTTTCATTTAGACTTTTTATATTTACATTTTGAAATTCTTTTTCAAATTGTATCCAATTATCCCAAGCTTTTGAAATATTTATATCAAATACATGTTTAAAGTTTGCAGCAAAACCTCTTTTAGTTCCGTCTTTTCTTTTAATCCATTCCATAAGCCTATCAGGATCATATTCATGAGCTAGGTAGCTCATAAACCTAGTACCATAATAATATGAATTAGCTTTTGACATAAAGTCTGCTGTTGTACCTTCAGATTCTAAACCTTGAGCAGTATATATTCTAGAATTTTCAAGAACTCTAGTTCTAAAAAACATCTCATCATAGTTACCTAAAGCATTACCTACTCCACCTGACATCCATGTCTCAACAAATACTGCTATACCCTCATGAAGCCATCTAGGAGAATAATATCTTGGGCTTGTCAGATAACTATAAAACATTGAAATAGGATGATCACTAGTATTTAGTACTTTACCACCAAAAAATTTCTGATAAAATACATCTGAACTTGATGCAGCATCCAATGCTGCTATATGAACAAGTTCATGATTCATAATTGCAAAAACTCTCTCTCCTGCTACACTAGATTCGAATGCATAGTTCATAGGTGAAATACAGGTTGATACAAAGTTAACAGGAATTGATGTTGCTCCTCCATTTCCATAATCACCAAAATCTTGAATAAAAACTGAAATTTTTTCTCTTGGTTCATACTCAAATAAATCCCTATGAAAATTAAGTGCATTGTGTGCACATCTTACAGAGTGATTGAGAACATATTTTGTCCCGATCCCAAAACTTACAACATTAAAATCGTCAGTTTCAATATTATTAAGTTGAGAAAAGGAGTTATTAAAAGAAAGTAAATAAATAATAGATAGTATTAGTATGTTTTTCATATTTAGAATTTATATCGTTTTTAACCAAAAAAAAAGGAGAAAATAAAATATTTTCCCCTTTTCATTATACTTCAGAAGTTAATTACATATTCTTCTGAAATTTAGCTCCTTTCATGAACTTCTGAAAATCAGCTCCTTTCATGAATTTTTCAAAAGTTTGTCCTTTTGCAAATTTAGCATAAGCAGAACTTTTCATAAATTTCTGAAAATCACCTCTCATCATAAATTTGGCAAAATCTTGATTTTTTGCAAATTTTTGAAAAGATGAACTTTTCGCAAATTTTTCAAAATCAGCTCCTTTCATAAACTTCTGAAGGTCAGCTCCTTTCATAAACTTCTGAAGTGTAGCATCTTTCATAAATTTTTGAAAGTCAACAC
>NZUF01000009.1 GCA_002696995.1 Flammeovirgaceae bacterium
AATTTGTTTTTATTTTTTAAATGTGTAATTATTCTTCCAACATTATGATCTATATTATCAATCATTCCAGCATATATTTCCATCTTTCTTGATTCTATTTTTCTATCTTCATCTGATAGATTTTCCCATTCTGATCTAAATTCTTTTACCTTAAAATGCTCCTCTTTTATATCTATAAGTTGTTTAGCTTTTATTTTATTAAGTCTAGAAATCTTAATGTTTTCATAACCACTATTGTAAAGACCTTTATACTTATTTGAAAATTTTTCATCTACCTGAAGAGGCCAGTGCGGTGCAGTTAATGATAAATATCCAAAAAATGGTGAGTCATCAGATTTGTCAATATAATTAATAAACCTGTCAGTGTATTCATCTGAAGAGTATTTACCTTCTTCCCACAAAATTCTTTTCCCATTCAAAGAAAATGAAGAATCAGGATATCCCTTGATAGGCTTATTATTGTCATAGTGAGTAAATGCTCCAGGTAGTAATACAAATGTATCATCAAATCCCCTACTTATAGGGTCTCCTCCTATGTGCCACTTACCTGACATAAATGTTTTGTATCCATTATTTTTTAAAATTTCAGGGATTATTGCTACTCTATCTGAAAGAATACCTTCATAACCATAATCTTGTGAACTAAATGCCTGAATACCAATGCCTGCCACGTGGTTATCGTTTCCTGATAGAAGCATAGCCCTAGAAGGAGCACATAAAGGAGATGAGTAGTAATTAGTGAAAATAACTCCATCAGTAGCTAAATTGTCAATATTAGGAGTATTTATCTCACTACCAAAACAGCTAAGGTCAGAGTAACCTAAATCATCAGCAAGGATGATAATGACGTTCTTCTTTTTAGTATTACTATCACATGATACTAATAAACAGAAAATAAATAAGAAACTAAATTTTCTTATCGAATGTAACATCATAAATAATTAACTGTTTGGAAACTTTATCTTCTACAATAAAATCAATCAATAACTTTTCTCTCCATTTCTCATCTTTATCAGTAATAAAAGTATTATTTTCCCACCACTGCAAATCAAAATTTTTTATATCATTATTAATATCTGCACTTAAATATGGTTTACCTTTTTTTAATTTAGGTTTATTTAAAGAAATAGTAACCTCACCATACATCGAACTAGAATAAACACCAACATAATCCTCCAAATCCAAAGACATTTTCGATTCAATATCTCTATTAGTAAAAATATCTTGGTATGATTTCTTATATTTTTCTGACCTCTCTTTATATAATGAGTATACCTCTTCATTCCAATCTCTTGAGTCGTCATCAAATAATAACAAATCAAATACTTTATAGATGATAGCGTGTCTNAACTCAGCACCATCAAGATTTGCAAAGACCTGAACTCCNATATTTTTATCTCTTACNAAAGCAATAATTGCTACTAAACCTTGNAGACTACCTGTGTGCATATCTATTTNATATCCTCTATAATCATGCTGAAACCANCCTAANCCATAAGTTTTCCATTTAGGTTTTGTNAGTTTTGATGTTGGNTAGAAAGANTTTCCNATTAANATTTGAGGTTCAAAAATATAATTAAATGTGTTTTCAGATAGAACCTTCTCTCCATTAACTTCTGACTTATTCAAAAGGAAATTTAGATATTTTTCCATATCATCAGCACAAGACCACATCATTCCAGCAGCACCAATCTGATCAGAAATAGTAAAGGGGACATTAACAATACCTTCATCATAATCAATCATATGAGGGTATGTATGGTTTTTATAATTGAAAATATCTTTAGACCAAGTTAATGTACAAGAAAAATCAATTTTATCTAAAATATTAACTTCAATAAAGTCTTGCCATGANATNCCAGAAACATTTTCAATTACTTTCCCTGCTATTACGTACATGATATTTTGATATGTATANCCTCCNCTTAANGAATATTTTTTTTCTGATTTAGAAAAATTATATAGCATTTCATCAANAGAAGTGCTATCTGTGGTCCATAACCTATCTTCATTNCCAATACCTAGGTTATGTGTAAGTAAATCCTTTACCCTAGCATCTTCTGTTATATAATCATCAGATAGTTTAAATGAGGGGAAATGTGATNTTACTTTATCNTCCCAATTTATTGAGTCTCTATCAACCAATATNCCCAAACCCATAGCAATAAATGCTTTTGTNGTAGAGGCCATNGAAAAAATTGTTTTACTATCNACAGNATTCATTNTNAAANTAATTTTTTACTCCATANGTNTTTTTATAAACTGTTGAATCATTTTGAACTATNACTACNCTCATNCCTGGAATACTCCAGAGTTCTTTACCCTCAGTAATAAANTTATCAATNACATCTGATTTNTNCTGNGAAANAATAGTTGATGGCAGTAGNATTAGTAAAATTAAAATTCTCATGATAACTATTATTTTACGTCCATTACTGTTCTAAAACCTATATGCATAGAGCCTGTGTCTGGAGTATTTTTCATTCTCATAGAATTTCTATACCCTGTACAGTATGATTTACTACANAAATAACTTCCTCCCCTGACTACCCTCTTAAGAGCAAATGGTTCATTAGGNTCAAAACTNTTATTTGGACCTTTTGGATTATCTGANACCTTATTAACTAGAGAAGAGTAATAATTATAATTGTAGAGGTCTGAACACCATTCCCAGACATTTCCNGACATNTCGTAAAGGCCATAACTATTTGGTGGATAGCTTTTAACTGGAGCTGTTGACTCAAAGCCATCCATCTTCATNTTATTTTTTGGAAACTCACCCTCCCATGTGTTAGCATATAAACTTAAGTTTCTATCATCNCCCCAGCTATACGTTTTATTTATGAGTCCACCTCTTGAGGCATATTCCCATTCTGCTTCTGTTGGTAACCTCCTACCCTTCCATCTAGCGTATTCGACAGCATCAAACCAACTAACATGNACTACAGGATGATTTTCTTTCCCCTCTATAGAAGTCCCTTCTCCTCCAGGTTGCCTCCAGTTTGCACTTGGGACCCAGTCCCACCACTGTGTATGATTATTTAAATTTGATACGTTTTCATTTTTTTTAAAGACTAATGATGCAGGAACAAACACACTCTCATCTGGCTTAGGTGTGTTGGGAGGGAGATCTTTCTTGATTTCTTCCCAATCAGGTTTTATTTCTGCAGTAGTTACGTATCCAGTTGCGTCTATAAATGCAGAAAATTCTTCATTAGTTACCTCTGTCTCGTCTATCCAAAAAGAATTNACTTTNACNTCATGAACTGGAAGTTCATCAGGATTTGCTTCCTNGTCATTACCTCCCATAAANTAGGTAGANCCATTTATAAAAACCATGCCTGATGTATCATCAAATCCGGTTTCTTTTTCTTTGCAAGATAATATTACAAGTGTCAAGAAAATTGTAAGAAGCTTTCTCATGAAATTTTTATATCTAAATAAACTTTTTAATTCTCTTATTTCATATTTAAATTAGAATATAAACTAAAATTACTAATATGAAAAACTTATTCTTTCTATCAATAATTTTATTATTCTCCTGTGATAATAAAAACACAAGCTTCGGAGATGTTAAAATTGATGATGATAACTCTAAAATGATTCAAAAGGTATTTGAATCAGTTGAAAACGAAGAAATTGAATACCTAAAACAAGTATTCTCCGAAGACCTTGAATTTACTGATTCTCATGGAAAAATTTTAAATAAGGAAGAGTTCATAGCAGGAGTTGAAAATATCTTCGACCTTTTTGATGATATCAAATTTAAAGAATCTCAATATGAAGATCATGACAATCTAGAGATTGAGACAACTTACTATTCAAATGGAAATGTATGGACTTCTATATGGAGTGAATTTTCTGCAAAAGGAAAATACACAAATGAAAATATTAATTTTCCATTTCACATCTCATACGAGTGGAAGGGTGGAAAAATAATTAGAGAAGTTCAATTTTTTAGCACTAAAGCTTTTGATATAGAAAATGAAGCAAAAGATAGAGTTTCAAAATAAATCATAGCAAAANTTTTTTAATTCCCAAGAGTATCTTTTTTTGATAATTGAGACTAACTCAGAGTCATAATATTCTTGGGTGCTTTTTCTTTTTTTTCCAACATTTTTTTTTAAAATACCTCTAATTTCAGGTAATTTAAGATGTTTAAATAATTTAGGAACCTCTTGTGAAAAGTCTTCAAGTCTAATNACTTTATCTACTAGAAAATTTCCTTTCTCATCTTTTATAAAATTTTCTAGAGCATAGGTCCCATATTTTCTCCATCTCTGATGGTCTTTTCCTCCACCGCCAGAATTGTTATTTTTTGTTTTAATAACCCATTTTTTAAAATCTGGCCTTAAAAAATTTGGGTATCTTTTGTAGACCATCTCATAAAGAGATACCAACTTATTGTATGGATTTCTTGTACACACTACCTTATAGTAATCTTCATAATTCCAGCCCAAATTTTTAAATATTTCTTTTGTTTCAATTGGAGAAATATGAGTGTAGAAGGGATATTTTTTTCCTTGTATTTTTGAGTTGTTATTTACTTTGATATCAGAATATGCATTTAACATTTCTCTAAAACTATCAGANCCAGTTTTAGGATTACAATAGAAAATAAACTTATGCTTATGAGAAATCCTCATTTCACAAAATAAAACAATTTATATTTACTTCAAGTTAATTAATTAAGTTAGTCAAATGAGAGCAATTATTATTCTACTATTCATACTTGGATGCAGTTCACAAGAAAATTATAATATCGATTCTAAACTTGAATATAAAGATTTAGTAAATCTATTTAATGAGTGGAGAGACTTTGAGTCTCCGCCACTTCTAAATGGCGCACCTGACTACACAAAGGAAAGGTTTGAAAAAGATCATAATAATTTTATTTCATTAAGAAAAAGACTTAACTCTTTTAATATTAGTAATTGGTCAGTAAATGATCAGATAGATTGGCATATTGTAAGAGCTGAAATGAATGGNTATGANTTTAATTATAGAGTANTAAGGCCCTGGGAGAGAGATCCAGCTTACTATCANACATTATGGATGTATCANAGTGACGTTCCNGCTCACGAGGGACCAACAAACCATGGAGTTCTNGAATTTTGGATGTATGACATACCTCTAGGTTCAGAATCTGAACAAAAGATTATTAAAGANTTAAAGTCAATTACCCCATTTTTAAATCAGGCTAAGATAAACTTGACAGGTAATGCTAAAGAACTTTGGGAAGCTGGCATTGAAAACTTAAGACAGCAGAGAGATAACTTAATAGTAGTGAGATCTAAATTAAATTTATCATCTGAACATGAGATTAATAAAGAAATTAAGAATGCAATAAATTCTACAGAAGAATTTGTTAAATGGTTAGAAGATGAGTCATCAAAAAAAACAGGTCCATCTGGTATAGGTAAAGAAAACTATACCTGGTACCAACAAAATGTACACCTACTTCCAATGACTTGGGAGGATGAGGTAAGTCTCTTACAAAGAGAACTTGACAGGTCATGGTCATCTTTAAAGTTGGAAGAACATAATAACAGAAATCTTCCTGAACTTTCTCCTGCAAACACACCTGAGGATTTTGAAAAATTAACTGAAGAGGGAGTAAGAAGGTTTATTGACTTTATTAAGAATAAAGATATCATGCCTTTCAAAGAAAATATGGAACCAGCTCTAAGAGAACACATGGGAAAATATGTTCCTGAGAACGAAAGGAATTTTTTTAATATAGGTCTTCATCTTGACCCTTTACCCCTGTATTCTCATTTTGTTCATTGGTTTGATTTAGCTGAGATGAGAGATAATCCTCATCCAAGTCCTATCAGAAGAGGAGCTCTCCTTTATAATATTTTTGACACAAAGAATGAGGGAATTGCAACAGGAGTTGAAGAAATGTTTATGCATGCTGGTCTATATAATGATAGTCCTAGGTCAAGAGAAATTGTCTGGATAATGATTGCACAGAGAGCTGCAAGAGGACTTGGTTCATTATATGCTCATGCCAATGAGATGACAATGGAAGAAGCAGGAGGGGTTCATGTTAAGTGGACACCTAGGAGATGGATGAATAGAGAACCACACCTTCTTAAATTTGAACAACATCTATATTTAAGACAACCTGGTTACGGAACTTCATACATAACAGGGAAATATATGGCAGAAAAAATTTTAACAGAGTATGCAGAAAAGCTTGAGAAAGAAAATAAAGAGTTTACTCTTAAGGATTTTTTCAAAAAATTTAATGAATCTGGAAATATACCTATTGATTTAGTAAAATTCGAGATTTTAGATGAGGTACCTTATCAATAAGCTATTCTTTTTCAAGAATGACTACATCATCTAAAAAAAACGTTGGTAAAATTGGGTCAAGCTGAGGCTTATAAAAAACAAGTTTAGAAAGAGAAACGGAATCAGGTACNGTAAACTCTAGTTTAGTCTCAGTCCACTCATCAGATTTTGGTATTTCATAATCAAGAAATTTAAATTTATTACCATTCTCTTCATTTCTAATAACAACATTAAATGTATTTGATGGTTCTGATTTCCACCTACTAAAGAATGATAATTCATATTTTTTATTAATTTCTAAGTCAAAAATTTGAAAAATCGANCCATCATGAGGTTCAATTCTAGCAAGAAAATTACCAGTATTTGGCTCCTGAGCAGAGGAAGCAATAACTGCATTTTTAAATCCTCCCCAAGGTGTAATATCTCCTGATTCAAAAGTGCCATTCTGTAAAAAATTGCCTGGNACTTCTTGAACTACCTCAATAACAGGGTCAGATCCTGATCCACTTAATAAATTGGGTTTGTAATTAGCATAATATTCTCCGAGCTCTGTTAAATTATCATCTTCATCGTATAAAATTGACGATGCCAATCTNGGAAAATTTGGAGAGTCTTTAGTTCCATTAAACCAAGCAAATCTTTTGACGTATTGTCTATTATAAAGTTCTGGTAATAAAACCCTCATCGTTCCTAGAACTTCAGAAAAAGTGAGCTTATTATCTTCTACTGTAGAGGCACTATTATCAACTACTGCCATTTCTGTTATCCAAATAGGTTTATTATATTTTTGAAAAATATAATCTACTTTATCTAGAAATAAGACTGGATTATTACCTAAATATAGGTGAAGACAAATGAAATCTATTCTTAGGTTTTCATCTTCAGCTCTCGACATAAATTCATCTAACCAACCATTATTTAAACCAGCTGGAGCAGGACTTCCAAGAGGAACTCCTATTTCTTCAAGTTTTGGCCATAAGGCTATAGCCTCATCAACAGTAAGGTCTGATTGAGTTTCCAAATCAGGTTCATTAAATCCCAATACATTTTTAACATATCCTGCACTTACAAGATCTTTAATTTTATTAATTTCAGAATCATTAACACTTGAAGTTCCCCAAAACATAGGTACAAANTCAACATTTTCAGGAATTTCATCCTTAAGNTCTCTATTCCAAGAGTAGTGCCAAAATGGTTTTAATCTACCAATTCTTTTAGACCAAGTTTGATTCTTATAAGGCATTCCTATACCCTTCTTATCTAAAATCTCAGTTTCATTACCTGAAAATGGTGAGGCATTAATAGCCCTTTCNTATCTTGAAAAATTTAACNCATCNTCAATACATCCAAATAGGAATANTATAAATAAGAAATTAGTTATNTNTATATATTTCATTCTAATATCCNGGGTTTTCAATAAGGTTAGGGTTATCAGCAAGTCTCTTTAAACCTAAAGCATAATAATAATTTCTTTCAGGGTGGAGTCTCAACCCTCCTAAATCNCCATCGGCCATTTCAATNGAATATGTNCCATCATTTGCATTANAATTGTAATGTAATCTNTGTCNCCTTTTATTATCTAATTCTTCAACAGCTATTCTCCATCTTCTNAAGTCCCAGAATAGATGGTTTTCGAATGCTAGTTCACATCTTCTCTCTTGTCTAATTTTGTTTTCTGTTAGTTGAGATGATANTAAGTCAGGCATACCAGCCCTATCTCTTAATTCATTTATTACACTTAACATATCACCATTAGGGTCACCAAGATAAAAGGCAGCCTCAACATAATTTAATAAAATTTCACCTAGCCTATAAACNATAAAATCAGTACTTGACCTTGTAGCATCAGGTGTTCCTGGATTGACTCTTTTTCTAATTAATAAGCCTGTGGCCATACTACCAGTTAATTTAGAATGACCTTTTTTAGGCCATCCCTCTAAATTTCCNGTCATATTCCTGTGAAAAAATACCGTACTTCCTTTAAACTTAGATCCTGGATAAAATATCGAGGCTCTCATCCTTGGGTCTCTCATTTCAAAATACCAATTTGGATCAATTGGTGTAGATCCATCNTAATTTATTCTATCAACTTTTCCTGAAGTNCCATCTACAAAATCAAACTGTTCTAAAGTCTCTAAATACACAGTATAATTTGAACTCCAGTTGAAACCAAAACCTGCTGGCTGAGCAAGTGCATCCCACTGATGNCTTTTTCCAGCTTCGTAATCATATTTCTCNCTAAAAATAAGTTCAGAATTNTTATCTTCATCAATAAATAGATTACNAAAATTTTCAACTGGATCAGAGGATTCTTTATAAAGAGAAAAAACACCAGAATTTAGAATTTCTATAGATGCATCTAATGATTTCTGATAATATAAATTTGCCTCTCCTGATGGAAAGCCTAATATCCCATCTAGTTGCTCGTAACCAAAATTAGCTACACTAGCAGCATAAAGCATTGCTCTACTTTTTAGAGATAAAGCAACCCATTTTGTTATTCTTCCATCTTCAACAGGAAAAGGAGGTAAAATTTCAGAAATTTCATCCATCTCATCAGAAATAAAATCATAAATTTCTTTCTCAGAATTTCTCTCTCTATATATTTCAGTTTTGGTTCCTTGAACAGGAAGGACATCTGTTATAAGTGGAACTCCCCCATATCTTTTTACCATCTCAAAATAAGCGTGTGCTCTAATAAAACGAGCTTCAGCAACTCGAGAACTTATAAAATATTGGCTCAAATTATTTGAAAGAGGTAATCTATTAATAAGTTGATTACATTCTCTAATCAGAGAATAATCATAATAATCTATCACTTTACCAATAAGTCCATTTTCATTATAATCTACATCTATTACTTGTGTGTATGGGGCTTGCCATGAAACACCATAATTTCTTGATTCACCTCCGTAAGAACTTATAAGACCCATATTTAGATTGCCATTTCCTGATTTTATATGGAACTGAGCCCTATCATAAAGATCAAATAGAAAAGCATCAGCTAATGTTGGATTATCAAATACCATCTCATCAGATATAATATCATTTCTTGTAAGGTCAAAAGGATCGTAACAACCCATTAATGATATTATCAAAAATAAAATATATGTTTTTTTAATGTTTTTCATTTTTTTTAAAATAATAATCTTANTCCAACTGTATATGATCTTGTAATTGGATACCTTCTNGTAGCTTGAGTTCCAGGATCAAATTCAGGATCGAANGTGTTTTTATATATTCCTAAGTTATTCCAAGTTTTAAGNTTTTCAGANGAAATATAAATCTGGGAAGACTTTAATCCAATTTTAGATAAAACTCTTTCTGGAATATTATATGATAAATTAATATTTTTAATTCTTAAGTACCTTACATCTCTTAACCAGAAATCAGATATTTTAGAGTTATTACTATTTGAAGACAAACTAGCTGCTGGTAGTATGGCATCTGGATTAATGTTTTCTGCAGGNTTATTTGGGTGAGGTTGCCAAGCATAATCATAATGATAAGATAATGGTATTGACCCATTACTAAACATATTTGCAGCAGGGCCATTNACATATATACTAAATTTAGAGGCACCTTGTAGAATTGAAGATAATTGTAAANTCTTGTATTTAATCTTAATATCCATTCCAAAAGATATTTCTGGCATATTAGAAGAGTAACCAATAAGATCCTGATCTCTAAAGTTAATGGTATCATTACTNTCAAGGTCTCTATATTTGATNTCNCCTGGNCTTAAAGTTAAATTNCCATTNCCATCTTGNATTATTTTATGATTATTAATTTCATCNTGNCTCATAAAAATTCCATCAGACAAATACCCTAATCTTCTATTTACCCACTGACCTTCTCTACCATATATCCTTATATAATCTGGATCTATAAAATCTTCTAAGTCTTTTCTAACAATGTATTTTTCTTTAGCATATGCAAAATTAGGAGCAAATTCGAAATTAAAATCTCCTATTTTTTGTTTGAAATTAGCATATAACTCAATACCTCTATCATCACTTTTATTAACATTTGTCAAGGGCAAGTCAAATCCACCTTCTTCTGGAACTGATTTCAAATCATTACTAAGTATATTTTTTCTTTCTCTATAAAAATAATCTAGCTCAAATTGAATTTGACCTTCTAAAAATGAAGTCTCTAACCCAAAATTGTACATAGTCATTATCTCCCATGACAGAAATGGGTTAACCTCTCCCAATGTCCTTATAGTAGTCTGAGCATCATTGTTTCCAAATAAATATATATTCTGTGATTGGTACCCTGCCAAATAATCAAAACCATTTATACCATTAGCTGAATCATCTCCTAGCTGAGAGTATGATCCCCTTACCTTTAAACTTATATTATCTCCAGAAGAGAAGAAAGGTTCCTCAGAAGTTATCCAACCAAAAGAAAAACTTGGAAAATATCCCCATCTGCTAACAGGCGCAAATAANACATTACCGTCAGCTCTAATTGTAGATTCAAATAAATATCTGTCCTTAAATCTATAATTTATCCTAGCAACCACACTCTTTCTACCAATATCTGAACCTGAATATCCATCATTTGTCTGTTCATTTTCTGAACCTATAAATAGCTCAGGTATTGAAGTTGTAAATAAATTTTTTCTAGTTGCCGAGAATCTACTATAACTTCTTCTTGTCTGCTCTGCAACAAATAATACTTTTAAATCATGAGAGCCAATATTTTTAATGTACTCGGCAGAGACTAATGGATATAGTAATGTCCTTCTAAATTGAGAGTCAGAAATTGATGAAATACTGTTCCCAACACCTTCTAAAGTTAAAGTATCAGTTAATTTAACATATCTATATACATTGTACGGGTTCCTGAAAGATTTCTCTGACCTATCAAGAACTTGTATATTCATATCAGCCTTAAGAGTAAGACCATCTACTCCTGGAATATTATACTTNAATCCNACTTTACCCCTAAATGTGTTATCTAACCTGTCATAGGTTCCAAAAATATTTCTACTTGACCTAGCTATTGGGTTTCTATTTCCCGTCGTAGATCCAGAATATGATACATATGGTTTTGTAGGATCTGGTATTATTTGTCCATCAGGAATAGAGGTTGGGTATATCGGCTGTGCAGTAGATAGATCAATCCATATATTAGACAAAGCATCTCTTGAAGGTCTCTCTCTTATATCTTGACGGTACGACAAGTCAACACCAAAACTTAAATTTTTATTAAGTTTAATATCTAAATTTGATCTTGTGCTATATCTCTTATAATCAAAATCTCTAGATCTAAAAAAACTTTCTTGATCAATATATCCGAAAGAGGTAAAATACTTTACATTTTCATTACCACCTGATACATTAAGATTATATTGTTGCATAGGTGCATTATTTTCTATAAGTGCATTAACCCAATCACCACCTTCATAACCCTCTAACTTATCTCTATATTTTAATATGTCATCTTCTGTAAATGTGGCATTAGCATCAAAAAAATCATTAAGATTAGCTTCTCTTACTAACTCGACATACTGGGATGGAGTCACATGTTCTAAAAAAGCTGTTGCAGACTGAGTAGTATAATTTGAGCTAAAGGAAATTTTTGGAGCACCATCTTCTCCACGTTTAGTTGTCACAAGTATAACTCCATTTCCAGCTCTGGCTCCATAAACAGCTGCAGACGCATCCTTAAGAACACTTATATTAGCAATATCATTTTGATCAATTCTTGAGAAGTCCATTGGAACACCATCAACTAATACCAAAGGAGACTCACTAAAACTTCTAATTCTTATCTGAGTGTTCTCTCCTCCTGGTAGACCTGAGTTTTGTCTTGTCATAACACCTGGCACCTTTCCAGCAATTAAATTTGATGTATTAGCTACAGGAACAGAAATTAAGTCTTCCTGTTTAATAGTTGCTACTGAACCAGTTACATTTATTTTCTCTTGTGAACCATAACCAATAACTAAAACCTCACTCAAAGTTTCGATATCTGGCTCTAAATAGATATTAAGGGAATCATTATTCTCTATATTAATTTCTCTTTTGATATAACCAGAATATGAAATTTCAATTACGGAATTAATTGGGACGCTAATTGTAAAGAAACCATCAATATCAGTTATTGTTCCATTTGTAGTTCCTTTAATAATTACGGTGGCACCTGGAAGACCATCAGCATTCTCATCTAGTACTCTACCACTCAAAGAAAAGTCCTGAGCATAAATTGAAAAATGAGAAAATAATAAAAAAAAGTAGAAATAGAATTTCATGATTTTACAAAATAATTTATTTTCTCAAATTGAATTATTACAAAATATTAATATCAAAATTTTAAAAAAAACAATATTTATTAAAGTTATGTTAAGGAATAGTAAAATTTTTAAAGAAATAAGATTCAAAATTAACATATTATTTTTTTTTTATTTAGATTCANTACAAATTANTTTCAAAAAATNATTACGCATGAAAAAAATNAATATATTATATCTGATATTAACAATATTTATAACTGTTTCTTGTGGAGAAGAAGGAGGAGATGATGCAACTCCAAANCCCAACCCAACAGATCCTCTTGATGTTCAAGCTGAACTTTTAAATGGNACCTGGACAGTTAAAGCTAGTTCTGTCACTAAAGATGGAACAATTGTAGACGTTTTTAACAACATGACATTAACTCTTTCTGGTGCCACAAAAAGTGGTGGNAACTTTTCNACAAGNCANAGTGAGGATAGCGGNACTGAGGTATGGCCTAACTCNGGNTCATGGACATTTCAGAATGGAGACAAAAATAAACTACAAAGAAATGACGGAGTTGTTGTNAGTATATCTGCAACAGAAACTACTCTTAGAACCTCTTTCTCAGTTTCAGGTGGAATAAAAGATGGAAACTGGGTTTTTGAATTTACCAAATAGAATTACTAATTAATCAACTATGAAATCATTAAAATTAATACTTATACTTTCTTTAATATTCTCTTCCTCAGTTGTTTACGGACAGAGATATTTTAATAATAACACAGGAAATAACTTGTGGATGGATGCAGGAAACTGGTCAAACGGAAACATTGGTAATGGATCTGGACATAAAGTTGTTATAAAAAAAGGAAATCCNATAATTGACGGCACAAATGTTCAAGTAGCTCAAATCAAAATTGGTACTGCTGCTACTCTCGAAGCAGTAACTACTATAACCGCACTAAACGGNGGAACTCTNAAATTAACTGGAGTTAATGTAACAGCAGTTGTTGTAAATGCAAATACTCAAGCTCAGGGCGGTAAAGACATTAAGTTTGACTTACCATTAACTGTAAATTCTAGCCAGGCAACTGAAGCATTTCAGATATTAGCTGCAAATAATGCTGCTCAGGGTGAAGCAAAAATTATTTTTGGTTCAAATGGAAGTTTAACAGTCTCAAGTGCNACTGATATAAAGACAGCTAATGTTACTGGNAANAAAAGAATTGAATTTAATAACGCACTTACTTCTACTAAAAAACTAATTATTAATTCAGCTGGTCAAGTAGTTTTTGGNCCCTCATTTGACGGGACTAACCATTCAGGTATTATAGAAGTTTTAGGAAATAATGCTAAGATTACATCTAACACTTCAGATGATGGAACNTTTATTGCATCTGGAAATAAAATATCAACAGAAGCAAATTCTGAAGGTGTAGAAGTGACAGTCAATGGAGCTAATACCTTTAAAGGTGATATTGAATCTAAAACTAAAGCTATTACATATAATTTTAATAAGAACCAGTCAAGTGTAGGTGGTGTAACTCTAGGAGCAGGTAATTTNAATTTATCTATAGACGCAAGTGTAACAAATCTTGCTTTTGCTAATAGTTCTTCAAATACATGGACAGGAAAAATTGTTACTACTGGATTTAAAGATGGAGTTATCAGCTTTGGTACAGACGCTAATGGCTTAACATCANNTCANTTAGCNAATATTGATATTGGAGGTACAGCAGTAGTAATTGATGCATCNGGAAANATTAATGCAGAAGCACCACCAGANNTTTCNGTGTCNTCATTNACAAATGNCGGANNTGANAANCTNTGGTCAAATGTNNCAAACTGGGATAATGGNNTNCCTAATGTNCCTANTGCAAAAGTAACNTTNAAAGCAAATTTAATTCTTGACTCTGATNTTNCANTAGGTCAAATAAAACTNGCAGGTGGNTTTGGAAATGTATCNGTTACAAGTTCNAATAATAATACTTTAACACTTACTGGACAGGGTGTNACTCAACCTCTTCAAAATAACGGNAAAGATGTAGACCTTAATTTNCANGTNGATGTAATACTTAACTCTACNGATGCNATAGANACATTCCAATTAAGTGGTGGCGGANTTTGTTCTGTAACATTCTCTGAAGATTTAACTTTAAATNTNCCTACCAAATTTGTTGCCCAAAATAGTAGAATTTTTAATATGAATGGTAAACTAAANGGATCAGGNCAATTCCAAGTAGGTGCTGCTTCTGATGTTGTTTTTGGATCAGCTTCTGACAATAGTGATTTTACAGGAGGATTTAAGATGCTTGGAAATAATGGTGAGCTAATAGCAAACACTTCTGATGATTCATGTTTCCTACCTACAGGTTCAACGATTGAACCTGATGCTAACTCTACAGGTCATGTAATAACTATTAATGGTAAAAATATTTTTAAAGGAAATATCAAGACAAGTGCTAAAGCTCTAACACTTAAATTAACTAAAGACCAATCTAGTGCGGGACTAATAACTTTGGGTGCAGGTAACTTAAACCTTAATGTTTCAGGTCTAACTAGTGTTGCATTTGCCAATAATTCAAGTTCTGTTTGGGGAGCCGGCAAACTAGTTGTTGTCGGATTTAAAGATGATGTTATTAGCTTTGGTTCTGATGCTAATGGATTAACTTCAGATCAGTTAGCTAAAATTGATATAGGAGGAACTGATGTCGAAATAAGTGCTACTGGTAAAATTAGTGGTAAAGAGGTATCTTCTTCAACATTTAATAATTCATCAGGAGACCAATTGTGGTCAAATAAAAATAATTGGTCAAATGGTATACCTAATGTAAATACTGCAAAAGTAACTCTATTAGATACTATCAGAATTGAGGAAGATATTGAAATTGCACAAATTAAATTAGGAAATAATGCTCCTAATGCCGCAGTTATCTCTACTTCAAATACTTTAACTTTAAATGGAACAGGGGTATCACAACCTATTCAAAATAATGCTAAAGACGCTCAATTAACATTTGATGTAAATGTAGTAATCAAATCTTCTGATGTGGTAGAAACTATAAATCCAACTGCTGGGGGGTCTTGTGTAATTACATTTAATTCTGATTTAACCCTTAAAGATTCTACTTCTGTAAAGTTTGTTGCTCAAGCAAATAGAAGCATAAATATAAACTCTAAACTTAAGGGAGAAGCTTCATTCCAAGTAGGTGCAGCCTCAACAATTAATTTTGGTGTTGGGTCAGATAACTCAGACTTTGCTGGTAGTTTTAAGATGTTAGGAAATAATGGAAGGTTAACAGCTAATACTGCTGATGATGGAAATTTCCTTACTTCTGGTTCAACTATTGAACCAGACGCAACCTCAACAGGTCATGTGATAACTATTAATGGTAAGAATATTTTTAAAGGAAATATTAAAACTACAGCTACCACTCTAGTTTTAAATATTAATAAAGACCAGTCAAGTGTTGGTACTATTACGATGGGTCAAGGAAACCTTAATCTTATTATTGATACCGCATCCGTATCTAAGATAGCATTTGCTGACAACTCTTCAGCAAATTGGGGAACAGGTTTACTTGTCATGAATAATTTTAAAGATAACGTGGTCAGTTTCGGTACTAATGCTAATGGAATAACTGAATCTCAATTAGAACAAATTTATGTATTTGGTGGAGCCGAGGTAAGCATTACATCAGAAGGAAGTCTTATCTTAATAAAAGATACAGATGGGGATGGAGTCACAGATGATATTGACCAATGTCCGAATACTCCTTCTGGAGCTTTAGTAGGAGCTGATGGATGTCAATTACCATTATTTATCGAGTCAATTACGTTAATTGATAATATCTTCCCTAATCCAGTTAAAACTGAATTAAGAGTTAGTGTTAAGGATAATATTAATGTGAGAGAAATATATTTCAATGATTTATCGGGAAAAATAATTAAACCTAATAGTATAAATCAGAAAAATAGAGATTATCATATTAATGTTTCTAATATAGAAAATGGGTTATACATTCTGAATGTAATTGGAAATGATAATAAATTTAATAGAGTTAAGGTTATAATTAAGAGATAGATTATAGCATCAGTAGTGTGAAGTCATATAATCTTCATCTTTAAGTGTACCCTCTATATTAATTGGAATTTTATTCCAAGGTGAAATTTTATCTAGAGGGTGACGAGTTGCTTTTATAAGTGGGACTGAACCATCTCCTACAAAGTCTTTTTGGTTTCTCATCCAGTTTCTTAACACAGATTCCAAATGATTCTTTATTTCATCATATTTTTTGTTACTAGCTAGATTATTTTTTTCAAATGGATCTTCCTCAAGATCAAATAACTCCATGTATGGTATATCAGGTTCTGACAAAGCTCCTTTCTCAATAAAATAATTTACAGCTGAATTTATGGTTAAATTATTTTTATAAACATCTATAGAATTAAAATTTAGTATAAACTTATATCTATTGTCTCTTACTGATCTAGAAGGAAAAATCTTGGGATCTCTAACATTTTGTCTTGTGGAAATTCCAAAAATATATTTATTAATTTCATTTTTATTTCCCATCAAGGTTTTCAAAAAACTTTTACCATCAAGATGATCTGGAATTTCAGCTCCAGCTATTTCTAATATTGTAGGCATTATGTCTACTATATTTATTAAAACTTCCGATTTAGAGCTTGCCTTAATGACATCTGGCCACCTTACAACTAGAGGAATCTTTAAACCATTTTCACGAATACCCCACTTCCCAGATATTCCATGATCAGAAATATAAAATAAAACTGTATTATTTTTATCCACTGAGTCTACAGTCTCTATAATATCAGAGAACTGGTCATTATCTACTTTAACATTTGAATAATAGCCTACCTTAGATTCCGGAATAGAATCTTCATAAGGGAGTTTTAATATGTCATCTATAGTATAATCATCATTCTCAATATAAGGTAAATGAGGAAATGTTGATGCTATAAATAAACAATAAGGTTTTGTAGAGTATCTTATTAAATTCTTAATTTTTCCCATTTGGAAATATCTTCTGTTTTTCAATGGAAAATAATGTGTCCAATCAAAAACTGAATCAGGTTTAATATGACTTTTACCTGATAAATATACATCATAACCTACTTCTTTTAAATATTTAGAAATACCAGCAACTGAAGATTTTACTGGAAGATGGTTAGCATAACTACCATTCTTAATAGGATTTAATCCAGTAAATAGTTGTGATCTACTTGGAGAGCAAATTGCCTGAGATGTATAAGCATTAGTAAAAACTATACCATCCTTAGCAATTTTAGATACACCAGAAGACTCGATTAAATCATTCCCATATACTTTATAATCCAAAAAATCTTGATCATCAGATATATAAAAAATGAAATTAGGTCTTTGATGCTCATTATATTTAGTCTGACAGGAAATAGAGAGAAATGCTAAAAATAAAATAAAAATAAATTTCATATTTTGTATTTATTATAATAATGTAATAAGTAAATAATCTTAAAAATATAATTTAAGGGAGTTAAACAAATTATTTTAATGTAATTTGAAAATATTAGAATTATAAAATAATTATGAATAGTGTAATAATAATTAAAAAAAAATCAATATCTCTTCTAGATTCAAAAACGAATAGCATTAAATGGACGATTGAAGAGTCTAATACGATTCTTGGAACATATAGGTTAGATGGGTATGTATTTCTATATACATTTAATGGATGGACAACTAATTACACCTCTTTAATTGATTTAAAAACTGGAAAATTTCATTGGAGAGATAAAAATTTAGATATAGTAAGTAACTGTATTGCAATTGATAACAAATTATTTTTCGTAAATAAAAAATTTAAAATTATTTCCATTGAAATTGAATCTGGAAATGAAATTTTTGAAGAAAAATTTCCCTATAAGAAGTGGTATTCTTCAGTATATCCTCAGCTGGTAGTCTATGATGGAAAAATTTTAGCCTATACAAAAAAAAATATAGTTAAAGTAGATATGAATACAGGTAAATTAATTGACTTTAATTTCAGAAATATAGATTTAAAAGATATTGAATTAATGAATGATAAATTTAATATTTCTGTAAACAGATATAATTCATCAGGGTCTGGAGGTGATGCATTTGTTTATGGAGCATATGCGGGTGATGCTGGAGGATTTGGTGGCGATGCTGGAGGTGGAGGCGGAGGAGATGGAGGCGGAGGTTAGAACTCCTTCTCTACCCCTAATCCAAATAAAGCAAAGTCATATTTAACTGGATCTTCTGGATCAAATGATCTCAAACTTTTATCTAATTCATTTAGAGTTAATAAATCATTAGTTTTTCTTTTTACTAATTTTAATTTCTGTGACATCCTTAGTGAATGAGTATCCAGAGGACAAGATAGTTTAGAGGTAGGAATATTTTTCCATAAACCTAAATCAACATTACAGTCCCTAACCATCCATCTA
>NZUF01000005.1 GCA_002696995.1 Flammeovirgaceae bacterium
CCTGGGGCTGGAGAAGGTCCCAAGGGTTGGGCTGTTCGCCCATTAAAGTGGCACGCGAGCTGGGTTCAGAACGTCGTGAGACAGTTCGGTCCCTATCTGTTGTGATCGTTAGAAGCTTGAGAGGACCTGACTCTAGTACGAGAGGACCGAGTTGGACAAACCTCTAGTGTACCGGTTGTAGTGCCAACTGCACCGCCGGGTAGCTACGTTTGGAAGAGATAAGCACTGAAAGCATCTAAGTGCGAAGCTCACCTCAAGATGAGGCTTCTTTTAAGGGACGTTCAAGACTAGGACGTTGATAGGCTGTAAGTGTAAAGACAGAAATGTCAAAGCTGAGCAGTACTAATTACCCGTAACTTCCTCACAAAACTGTTTTAATTATAGATTCTACATTATTCGCAACATGTTACGATATTAAGATTTTATGGTGACTATAGCATTGGGGTCCACCTCTTCCCATTTCGAACAGAGAAGTTAAGCCCATTAGCGCCGATGGTACTACTATAACAGGTGGGAGAGTAGGTCGTTGCCAGACTTTTATTTTATAAAAAAGCCTCTTTTTTTTGAGGCTTTTTTTTATATATATTGAGATAAATTATGAAAGATCCAATTTTAAAATTAATTGAAGCTGAGGATAAGGCTAGTAAGTTATTTTGTGAAATTGAAAAGAGAGATTTAATTTCTCCAAGTAAATCAGAGGATACATTAAATAAAGAAATATTTAACCTTGCTTATGAGATGTATGGTATTAAAAAGTATTGGCATAAAAGGATAGTAAGAGCAGGAGAGAATACACTTAAGCCATATAAAGAAAACCCAGAAAACCTTATCATTAATAAAGATGATATAGTGTTCATTGACTTTGGTCCAATATTTGATGAGTGGGAGGCTGATTTTGGTAGAACATATGTCTTAGGCGATGATAAATATAAGCATAAACTTAAATTGGATATTTCACTTGCATGGAATGATTGTAAAAAGTATTTTGATTCTAAATCTGATATTTCTGGAGCTAATCTTTTTGATTATGCAGTTGAGTGTGCTAAAAAATATGGTTGGGAATTTGGAGGGGAAATAGCTGGTCATTTGATAGGTCATTTTCCTCATGAAAAACTGGAAGGAGAAGATAAAACAAATTACATCCATCCTGATAATCATGTAAATATGCTTGATCCTGATAATAAAGGTTTTAAGAGGGATTGGATTTTAGAAATACACTTCATTGATAAATCAAAAAAAATAGGNGGTTTCTTTGAACAGTTATTAACTAAATAATTAAGATATTATTCCTTCGATTTGCCCTTATTAGANTTACCTGTACTCTTTGGNTTATTATCAGCAATACTTTCTCTCATTTCTGTATCTGCTTGNATNTTTTGNAATTTATANTANTCTAANATNCCNANGTTNCCTTTTTTNAATGCATCTGCCATAGCNTTNGGNACTTCAGCTTCAGCTANAATTACTTTTGCTCTTGCATCTTGTGCTTTTGCAATCATTTCTTGTTCTGCTGCAACAGCCATTGCTCTTCNNTCCTCAGCTTTTGCTTCTGCTACCTTTAAATCAGCTTCAGCTTGGTCTGTTTGTAAAATTGCTCCAATATTTTTTCCAATATCTATATCAGCTATATCTATCGATAAAATTTCATAAGCAGTTCCTGCGTCTAAACCTCTACCTAAAACAAGTTTAGAAATTTTATCAGGGTTTTCAAGAACTTCTTTATGTGNTCTCGATGAACCAATAGANGATACTATACCTTCTCCNACTCTAGCAAGAATCGTTTCTTCTCCAGCACCACCTACTAATTGTGATATGTTGGCTCTTACAGTAACTCTAGCTTTAGCTATAAGTTGNATACCATCAGCTGCAACTGCAGCTACACTTGGTGTATTNATAACTTTTGGAGTAACTGACATTGTAACAGCCTCAAATACATCTCTACCNGCTAAGTCNATNGCNGTNGCTTGTTTAAATGTTAATTCCATATTAGCTTTTTCTGCTGAAATTAGAGCAGTTATAACTTGTGGAATATTACCTCCTGCAAGGTAGTGAGTTTCTAAGTCTGGACCATTTAGTACTCTTCCAGAAGATTCAATATCATCTTTAATTACTAATCCTGCTTTTGTTGCTGTGATTAATGAATTTACTACTACAGAAGGAGGCACTCTTCTTACTCTCATGAAAACAAGTTCTAATAANCCAATNCTCACNCCTGAAAACTGGGCAGTTATCCANAGATTAACAGGAACAAAATATAAAAATATAAATACTAGAACAGTTATTCCGACAATTAGTAGAGCAGTTAGGACCATAATTTATTTAGTAGTTTTAACCAAAATTTTATCTTGTAAGATATTAATTATTTTTATTTTTTTATTCTCTTCTATAAAATTTTCTAGGGATTTAACTTCATATGTNTTATTNCCAAAAATTGCTTTACCATATGGTTTAAGTGAAGAACTTGATAGACCCAAATCTCCTTTCTTAAGTTCATCATATTTATTTTTATTAACTTTTTCAAGATGNACCTTATTTAAGGCAATTTTTTTCCATGTATCTGATTTNAACGCATAGACAATAATTATTAAAGATAAAATAGAATTTAAAATAGAGTAACCGATAGCAATTTCAGATCCATAGTATNTGTAACTTAAGTAATCTGAAGAAAAAATAGATATAACACCTAAAATACCAAAAATAGTAGTTCCAGGTATGAAAAGTATTTCAATTAAAATTAATATAATACCTATAACTAATAATAAACCAAGAATAAATATTTCCATACTCATTTAACTTAATATGATTTTCCAAAAACAACTAATCCTTTTGATTTTTTNCCNGTTANAATACATTTTCCTGGATTGGTTTCATAANCCATGGGTATACATCTTATTGTAGCTTTAGTTTCTTTCTTTATNAGATTTTCAGTTTCTTTTGATCCGTCCCAATGAGCATAAATAAACCCTCCTTTGTTTTTTATTATTTCTTTAAATTCATTNTAGTCTTTAACATGGTANGTATTTTCCTTTCTGAACTCTTTAGCTTTATCAAATAAATTAATTTGAATTTCTTTAAGTAATTTAGGAACTATATTATCAACCTGATTTACATCAATAATTTCTTTAGATAACTCATCTCTTCTAGCTACTTCTACTGTATTATTTTCTAAGTCTTTAGGTCCTAAAACTATTCTTACAGGAATTCCCTTTAATTCATATTCTGAAAATTTCCAGCCAGGTTTATGATTTTTTCTATCATCAATTTTTATAGATATGTTTTTTGATTTCAGTTTTTCTCCTACANACGTTATTTTCTCAGAAACTAATTTGAATTCTTCTTCAGAGTTAAATATAGGGATTAAAACCACTTGAATTGGAGCTAGATTTGGTGGTAAAACTAGACCTTTGTCATCAGAATGAGTCATAATTAGTGCACCAACTAGTCTTGTTGATACTCCCCATGACGTACCCCAGACAAACTCTTTTTTTCCTTCAGATGTAGCAAATTGNACATCAAATGCTTTAGAAAAATTTTGGCCAAGGAAGTGNGATGTGCCTGCCTGAAGAGCTTTACCATCTTGCATTAGAGCTTCAACACAATACGTTTCTTCCGCTCCTGCAAATTTTTCATTTTCAGATTTTAATCCTTTCAGGACTGGAATTGCCATTGTTTCTTCTAAAAAATCAGAATAAATATTTAATATCTTGAGTGTTTCTTCTTCAGCCTCTTTTTGATTTTCATGCGCCGTATGACCTTCTTGCCATAAAAACTCNGAAGTTCTTAAAAAAAGTCTTGTTCTCATCTCCCATCTTACAACGTTTGCCCATTGGTTAACTAATAAAGGAAGGTCTCTGTATGACTGAATCCANTTTTTATAGGTATTCCAAATTACTGTCTCTGAAGTTGGTCTTACTATTAATTCCTCTTCAAGTTTAGCATCAGGGTCAACAATTACACCCTTTCCTTTGTCATCTGACTTTAATCTATAATGGGTAACTACTGCGCATTCTTTTGCAAACCCTTCTACATGATCAGCTTCTTTACTAAGATATGACTTTGGAATAAATAAAGGAAAATAAGCATTCTGATGTCCAGTCTCCTTAAACATAGAATCTAATTTTGCTTGCATTTTTTCCCATATTGAAAAACCATATGGTTTAATAACCATACATCCTCTAACTGATGAGTTTTCTGCGAGGTCAGCTTTTTTAACTAATTCATTGTACCAACCTGAAAAATTTTCTTCTCTTTTTGGTAATCCTTTACTCATTTCTTATAAAAATTTATACAATCTTAACTCTTAATAACAACTATAAAAAACAATAAAATTATTTTTTGACGTTAGTTTTATGTAAATTGAATANGTAATAAGCANNAAANATTAAATTTTGTTATGATTAGATTAATTATTCTTTTNTTCATCTTTTTATCATCTCCCGCTTATGTTTTTTCTCAGGANTTGGATGATATGTATTTTACAACTAAAGACAGAAACATTAAAAAAATCAAAAAAACTACACCTGCTGACGTAATTTTATCTAAATACAGGTCAGGCTATTCTGAGATAAATGGTGATAAAAAAATTAGTGATGAGATCATAAATAAATATATTGTTAGTAATTCTAGAAAGTTAANTCCTAATATTTCTAAGAATAGAGATAATTTAAAATCATTAAAATTTAATAGAGATGAATTATTTAGAAGTTCTTACTTTGATAAAAAATTTCTAGATTTTAATTCTTTAATGTTATTTAATATGGTTCAGCCTAACTACTATAGTTTCATAGATCCATATTATTCTCCATTTAGTAATAATTTNTTTTCTTTCTANGANTANAGGTGGATGCCAAGATCNTTAAATGGAATAAGGAAACTTGCTGCATATGACCCNTTAATGTTTTTCTCTAATCCATACTTAAGTTCTTATTATCCGATGATGTCACCTTCATTATGGAATTTTCATCATCCCAGCTTCTCAACATACGGTTGTAGTGTTTTAAACTCTACTACTTATCCTTCATGGATTTGGACAAATAATGGAACAGGAGGAGGATTGCAAAATACTCTTGCCAATCACCACATGTACTTTAGTAGTTATGTTAATAATGAAAATAGTAAAACTATTGTGAAAGGTCCTAGATCTGGTAGAGGATCATCTTTTAATGGAGAAAATATTAGTGATATATTACCTGCTGATAGATANCTCGGTAGGAGAGCTTCTGGAATTACTAATAAGAACNTTCAAAGAGATATTANTAANAATGATCCANTTGACCAATCTCAAAATGCNTACTTTAGAGGAAGATCCTCTGAAAATANTAATTATNCAACAAGATCATCAAGAAGTAACTCTATTCAAAATTCAGATAGAAGATCNATTAGTAATCAAAATAGAACTTTTAATTCAAGAGTTAATGCATTAAATGATACATTTTCAAATAATTCATTAAGATCTAACAGAGGTAATAATATCTCTGATTATAATAGTACTAATAGTGGAAGAAGAGCATCNTATTCTCANCCTTCAAATTACGGTAGCAATAGATCAGGTATTTTNTCTTCATCAGCCTCTAATAATAATTCATCATCAGNAATTGGTTCTAGAAGNGGTAACTCTAGTAGTAGTAGCTNCAGTGGNNGAAGTAGTAGTTTCTCTNGTGGNAGTTCATCTAGTGGTGGTAGTTCAAGTTCTNCAGTAAGTGGAGGTAGCAGTGGAGGTTCCTCNAGAGGAGGTAATAATTAAACATTATTTTCCGTTTGAATAAATATNTTAAGTTTTCACTAACTTTANTTNTNTCATTATTTGTAAATAATAATGTGTTTTCNCANCAACCATANGGNTACTATCAAGATGTCTTAAAATTNAGTCATTATTTTAATGGAGGTTCAGCTAGAGTACAAGCAATTGGAGGAGCTTCATATTCTNTAGGTGGTGACATAAGTTCAATTTCATTAAATCCTGCTGGTATTGGNTTTTTTAATAAAAAAATTTTTTCACTAAGTTATAATTCAAAGNATATAAAAAATAGTTCNTTATTCATAGGAGAGNCATCTTCATCTCAAAGTTCTCNTAAAGATATTGATAATATATCAATCCTTTTACCAGTTAAAAACAGATCAAGTTATTTTAATNCAGGAGTATCAGANTGTCCAGAATGTCCTAAACTAAATATAGGTTTATCNTATACTAGGATAAAAGATTTTGGAAATGATAGATACTATAGAGGATATAACGATAATAATTCTATTATTGATTACTTTTTATATGATGCTCAAGGTGTTCCTTTATCTCAGATATCAAATTCAGAACCTATCTCAGGCATAGGGCTTCTTCAGGAAGCATATGATCATTATCTAATTAATCCAGATTCAGATCTTCCCNGTTCATATTTTTCTTTTGTNGGAGGTTTTCCATTACAGGAAGAAAGAATAATTAATGAAGGAGGGATAAACAAGTTTTCNTTATCTGCNGGGACCAATATAAAAGACAAAATATTTNTAGGAATNGGCACTCATATTTATTTTATAAATTATGAACAAACTAGAATGTTTACTGAAAGTCAATATGAAATTTTAAATGAAAATGGTATTTGGGAATCTGAAGGAATTCTTGATTTTATAAAACTAAATGATTTTTTTAAGATAAAAGGAAATGGATTTTCAACTTCTATAGGTATTATTTTTAAACCTATAAATGAACTAAATATTGGTCTTAATTTNGAGACAAAGACAAAATATCTTTTAAAAGAGGAATTAGAAAGTGAGCTTGAAACAAATTATTTTAATTATTATTTTCAACCAGAAGACACAACCCTTGGAAATTCTATTTCTGGAACAGCTTTAAGCGTTGCTCAATATAATTTTATATCTCCATCAAAGTTTACTATAGCATCTTCTTACTTTATTAATAAATTTGGTTTTATTTCCGCTGATATTGACTTCATTAATTACTCTGGTGCAAGAATTCAATCTTATGATTTCAATCATTATAATGATAATCAAGAAATCGTAAATTTATATAAATCTTTAGCAATAAATTATAGATTTGGTATTGAGGCAAGATTGAGAAAATTTTACCTAAGGGCTGGATATAATTACTTGACAGATCCAAATAGAATTTCTGATAACATAAATAATGAAAAAATAAAGAAAAGTTTAGGTATTGGATATTTATCAAAAGGAATAAATTTAGATATTGCTTATACNTCTTTGAAAACTGACTCTAGATTATCTTCGTATCCATACCCATTTAATCAGCCTATTGCTAATTTTTCTACGAAAGTGAGATCAGTAATAATNACTTTAGGAATAAGAATTAATAATAGATAAAGTTTCTTCTCTATTATTATCCTTTATTCTATGATTAGATAAAGAAAAAAAAGGGTTTCTTAAATTNAATAAATCAATCAGATCCTTTTTAAGATTATCTGAACTATTAAATAAAGGTCTTTTATTATTTCTTGAAATTCTTTCTTCTAAAATATCTAAAGATGTATCTAAGAAAATAGATATCCCATATTTATTGATAAGATTCATGTTATCATTAAAGCATGGTGTTCCACCACCAGTCGATAGAATGAAATTATTTTTTTCTTTTATTATTTTTTTTAGTGTTAATGTCTCAATCTCTCTAAAATAATTTTCACTTTTTTCTTTAAATATTTTATTAACATTTTTCCCTTCATTTTTTTCAATTTCTAGATCTAGATCATAAAAGGATAATGGTGTTTGACTACTTAAGAATTTAGCCATTGTTGATTTTCCTGATCCAGGCATACCAATAATGATAAATTTTTTCATTTAAATAGATATGTTTACGCTTCTTAAAATTTCATTTGGTTCTGGGAAGCTATTGAAATGCCATTTCCCCCTTACTGTACCGTTTCTCATAAGAAAAAATCCAGGGTTTGATCGGATTATTGTTTTTAAAACAGTGGCATCTCCATAAACTGTCTTAAAATTAAGATCAAATTTTTCTTTGAATTTTTTAATAGATTTTTCATCACTGGATGTAATAATTATTGTTTCTACCCAAAAATTAATCCCATTTTCAAGAATTTTTACTTTATTAATAAATTCACTTACNTTATTNTTAGATATCCCTATTTTATTAACATCATGAAATATTATAAATAATTTATTTCCTTTAAAGCTTTCATTTGTAAAATCTCCATCATNATTCCATANGCTATAGTCTGTTATCTTTGGTTCAGCTTCTGGNTTTAATAATTTTATTTCTTTGAATTTAAAAGTATTATCTAATGGATAGTTNTCAAACTCATAATCTCTTCCATCTTTTTCCATTATATAACTATATTTAAGTTCTTCACTAGGTAGCATCATCTGAGGAATATTATTTCCAATTTTATAGGTTCTAAAATCAATGAAAGGAAGAAAGTTGATAGCTGTATAACTAACTATAAGACAAATTGTAGTTATAAATATTATAATTCCATTCCTTATATTTTTATCATCCATTATTTTAAGATAGAAGAACCCAACTTGATTTTTTAATTTTGATTGTAAGTAATAAATAATCAAAGAAAAAAATAGCAGAATTATATCTTTATAAAAAGATTCCCATGGAGTTAATTTTATTGCATCTCCAAAACAACCACAGTCTGTTACTTTNTTANAATAAGCTGAATAAAAAGTTAAAAAAGTAAAAAAAACAATTAGGCTCAAAGTTAATNTACTTATNAAATTCATATGATAGTTCATAATGAGAGCTANNCCTATNATAATTTCCAGAGTACAAAGAAAAACTGANATAAAAAGAGCAAAAGGTACAAGAAGTTCAAAAANAGAAGAAAAGTCTGAGCTAAATACTTCAAAGTATTCTTGGAGTTTTATTTGAGTTCCAACTGGATCATTTATTTTTATTGCACCTGAAAATATGAATAATATTCCTACAAAATATCTTGATAAAGTATATAAGATTCTCATTTTTTATGAATTAAAAGTTTTATTAAGCAAAAAATTGAATAGTTAACAATGTCCTGATAATTTGCTTTTATACCTTCTGATATTAAAGTTTTACCATTATTACTTTCAATTTGTTTAGTTCTATATAATTTCATTAAAATAATATCAGTCATTGAGCTAATCCTCATCTCTTTCCAGGCTTCATCATAATCATGATTTTTATTTGAGAGTAATTCCATTATCTCATGAGTGTATTTATCATATAAANTTTCTAGTTTNTCAANNCCAATTTCTATTTCNTCACTTTCATATTCCATCTGAATNATTGCNATTATACAATAGTTNATTATTCCTATAAATTCATTTTCTATTTTTTCTTCNACTTTCATNTTCTTCTTTTCTTGAACTGATCTAATTCTCTGGGCTTTTATAAAGATTTGATCAGTTAAAGATGTCGTCCTGAGTATCCTCCANGCAGACCCATAATCTTTAGATTTTTTAATATAGATATCTTTACAGATATTAATTACTTTTTTATAANTATTTATTGTAGATATTTCCAAATTATTATTAATTTTTTCAAAAATATGAAATCGTCATTAAATATAAATCAATTATCTAGCAAAAGATCATTTAATATTAATGGTTATTTATTTGAATATGAAAAGCCCCTTGTAATGGGTATCTTAAATATGACTCCAGATTCATTTTATGATGGAGGAAAATATAATTCAATTGATTCTGCAATATCTAGGATAGAAGGTATGATTAATAATGGTGCATCAATCATTGATATAGGAGGTTGTTCAACAAGACCTGGGTCAGATATTATCACTATAGAAGAAGAATGGAAAAGGGTGGGGGGAATTATAAAAGAGTGCTCTATTAGGTTCAATGATACTTTATTTTCTGTTGATACATTTAGATCAGAAATTGCCAGAAGATCATTAGAGGAGGGAATTCATATTATTAATGATGTTTCTGGAGGAAGTTTAGATTCAGAAATGTTTGATGTAATTTCTAAATATAATAGCCCTTATATTCTTATGCATATGAAAGGAAAACCGAAAGATATGATGTCTAAAACTAACTATGATAATTTAATTTTAGATATATTAAATTATTTTAGAAAAAAAATCAATAAGCTAAACTCATTAGGTATAAATGATATTATATTAGATCCAGGGTTTGGCTTTGCTAAAGACTTTGAACAAAATTTTGAGATTTTAAATAATTTAAATTCATTCAAAATTTTTGATTTGCCTATCCTTGTTGGTCTTTCTAGAAAATCATTTATCAAAACAAAATATGGAGTTGATAATTCCTTAAAAGGGACATTGGATCTAAATAAGATTGCAATTGAAAATGGAGCAGAAATTATTAGAGTTCATGATGTAAAAGAGCACGTAAGTTTAATAAAATGATATATAATTTTAATATTGGTTTTTTAGAAATAAGATTTATTGACATAGTAGATGTTTTTCTTGTAAGCTTATTATTATACAACATATATAGACTTCTTAGAGGAAGTGTAGCCATAAGAATTTTTATTGGCTTTCTTATTTTATATTTTTTTTATTTGATTGTTAGAGCATCTGAAATGGAGTTATTAACAAATATATTGGGACAATTTATGGGCGTTGGTGTATTAGCAGTATTAATTCTTTTTCAGAAAGAGATAAGAAGGTTTTTACTTTTTTTAGGTAAAACAAATTACATAAAAGATCAGAAAATTTTTGATATTTTTTCTCCTTTTTTTTCAAGTCAAATCAAAAATAAATGGAGTAACCTAATTAACATATTAGTTGACTCATGCAATTTAATTTTAAATGATAAAAATGGTGCTCTTATTATTATCTCTAAAGATTCTGAATTAAAATTTTACTCTGAATCAGGAGAGATATTAAACGCTAAATTTTCAAAAAGATTATTGCTTTCAATATTTAATAAAAAGAGTCCACTTCATGATGGAGCTGTTATAATTCATGGTGAGAAGGTTATTGCTGCCAGATGTATACTACCAGTCTCTGAGAATGAAAACCTTCCTATGAATTTTGGTATGAGACATAGGGCTGCTTATGCTATTTCTGAAGATACTGATGCATTAGCAATTGTAATTTCTGAAGAGCATAATACAATATCTTTATTTTTAAATGGTAATATAAAAAAGAACTTAACTAGTGTCAAATTAAGATCACATNTAGTAGAATACTTAGATGGTGATTATAATAAAAAAACTTAATTAAATAATATTAAGATTTTCTCCAACATCTTTAAAAGCTTTTATTGCTCTATCAAGTTCTTCTATAGAATGACCTGCTGATAATTGAACCCTAATTCTAGCTTTATCTTTTGGAACTACTGGATAATAAAATCCAACAACGTATATTCCCTTTTTTAATAGTTTTTCTGACATCTCTTTTGCTATAACCGCATCATATAACATTATTGGAACAATTGGATGCGTTCCATCTACTATATCAAACCCTAAACTTTTCATCTTTTTTCTAAAATATGATGTGTTTTCATGTAGTTTTTTTATTAATGAAGTATCTCTCTCCAATAAGTCAAATACTTTCAAAGATGCTCCTACAATAGATGGTGCTAAAGTATTAGAAAAAAGATAGGGCCTGGACCTTTGTCTTAAAATTTCAATTACTTCTTTTCGACCAGATGTAAATCCTCCAGAAGCTCCACCAAGTGCTTTTCCTAGAGTGCCTGTTATAATATCAATTTTTCCCATCACATTTTTTAATTCATGTACACCTCTCCCTGTCTCACCCATGAAACCAGTTGAATGGCATTCATCTATCATTATTAAAGCATTATATTTTTTAGCAAGAGATGATATATTATCAAGTTGAGCAATAGTACCGTCCATTGAAAAGACTCCATCNGTAACTATTATTCTTGCCCTAGAATGTTGAGTTAATTTTAATTTTTCCTCAAGAGAAGTCATATTATTATGAGAATACCTGTGTCTTTCTGCTTTACAAAGTCTAATACCATCAATAATTGATGCATGATTTAATTCATCTGATATTATAGCATCTTCGGGGCCAAAAAGTGGTTCAAATAAGCCACCATTTGCNTCAAAAGCCGCAGCATACAATATAGTATCTTCTGTCCCAAGAAAATTACTTATTTTTTCTTCTAGACTTTTATGAATATTTTGAGTTCCACAGATAAAACGAACTGAAGACATTCCAAAACCATGTGAATCTATTGATTCTTTTGCTGCTTCTAATACATGAGGATGGGAAGAAAGTCCTAAATAATTNTTTGAACATAAATTAATTATATCTTTTTGGCCTTCAGTATTTATTATTGAACTCTGAGGGGATACAATGATTCTCTCATTTTTAAATAGNCCTGACTTTTTTGTNTTTTCAATCTCTTTCTCAAGATGAACTTTAAAATCTTTATACATTTNAAAAATTTATTTAGATTATATATTTTAATGTAAATTATAAATTATATATTATAACCCATAATGAGTAGAATACTAATTATTGGTTCTGAGGGACAACTTGGTTCTGAATTATCTGCTTTTCTAAAAAAAAAGAGTGATTTAGATAATATCATTCTTGCAGATATTAAAGATAATTCTTCTTCGAACTTAACATATAAGAAATTAGATGCTTTAAATTTTAATGAGTTAGAGTCATTAGTTATAGATAATAATATTGATGAAGTCTATCACCTTGCAGCAATTCTATCTGCTAAGGGCGAGGAAGACCCAATGCTAACATGGGATCTAAATATGAACTCTTTATTTAATGTACTTGATCTAGCAAAAAACAGAGTAATAAAAAAAGTTTTTTGGCCTAGTTCAATATCTGTATTTGGAAATAATACACCTAAAGTTAATACAAATCAATTCTCAATTAAAGAGCCAAATACTGTATATGGAATAAGTAAATTATCAGGTGAGAGATGGTGCGAATATTATAATGTTAAATATGGAACTGATATAAGAAGTGTAAGGTTTCCTGGAATAATAAGTTCAAATACTTTACCAGGGGGAGGTACTACTGATTATGCTGTTGATATTTTTCATTCATTTTTAAAAGATGAAAANTACAACTGTTTTCTAAATGAAAATACCATGTTGCCTATGATATATATAGATGATGCTATAGAATCAATANATAAAATAATGAATGTTAAGAAAGAAAACTTATCTATTAAATCAAGCTATAACCTATCAGGTTTCAGTATGACTCCAAAAATGATTGAAATTGAACTTAAGAAATTCAAAGAAAATTTTTCAGTGACATATCAGCCAGATAATAGACAAGAAATTGCTGATTCATGGCCTAATTCTATTGATGANATANATGCTCAAAATGATTGGGATTGGATCAGTAAGTACGATATAGCTAATACTGTTAAAGAAATGATAAGAAGATTAAAAAATAATAAAAGATGAATAATTATAGTAATATAATATTTGAAATAAGAGATGATTATTATTTTGTAAAAATAAATAGACCTAAAAATCTTAATGCTCTTAATCAAGATACTATATCAGAATTAAAACAATGTTTTGATTTTATTAAAAAGAATTCTAAAGGATTTTTTGGGGTAATATTAACCGGAGAGGGAGATAAATCTTTTGTTGCTGGTGCAGATATTAAGGAATTTACTGGTTTAGATCAAAAAGCATCAATTAAATTTTGTATGAATGGTCATGGATTATTCAATAATATAGAGACTATGCCAATTCCTGTAATAGCTCTAGTAAATGGTTATGCTTTAGGGGGAGGTTGCGAATTAGCTTTGAGTTGTCATTTTAGATTTGCTACTAAAAATGCTCAATTTTCCCAACCTGAAATAAACCTTGGAATAATTCCAGGTTATGGAGGAACTCAAAGGTTAACACAGATTATAGGTAAATCAAAAGCTTTGGAGATGATGCTAACCGCACAAATGATTAATTCAGATCAAGCTTTTCAATTTGGATTAGTTAATAAAGTAGTGGAGGATAATAAAAATGGAATATATGAGTGTGAAGAACTTATTAAAACATTAAAGAGAAAAGCTCCTATAGCCATTAAAAATATTATAAAATCAGTTAATAATTTTTATGACATAAATTCTGATGGTTTTCAAGAAGAAATTAATCTATTTTCTGAGTGTACTTCAACTTCTGATTTTGATGAAGGTGTAAAAGCTTTCATTGAAAAAAGATGTCCCGATTTTAAAGGTGAATAAGAGAAGAGAATAGATTACTAGTCATAAATTTTATTATTACTTTTGCAAAAATGTCTTTTAAAAAATTATATATAATCTTTTCTATATTTCTATTTGTTTCTTGTAAAAGAGATTTTGTTAGCATAGAATCATCTAAAATTGCTATTGATGATTTTGTTGTTGAGGAGATTGATTATAAGTACTTNTCTACAAAGTCAAAATTTCAATATAAAAATGATAATCAATTAATTAATGCTACTTTGAATATGAGAATCGAGCGAGATAGTAAAATATGGTTCTCGGTGAGAGTAGCTCTGGGAGTTGAGGCTGCTAGGGGTCTNATTACTAAGGAGGAATTTATAATAATTGACAGAGTTAATAAGCAAGTGATTATTTCAACACCTGATATAATAGAGAGAGAGTTTAAGATTAAACTAAATTTTGAGCAGTTAGAGTCTATACTGACTGGTAATTTATTATATGATATATCAACTTCTGATCAGTTACTTCAAGAAGGAAGTTACTTTAAAATAGTCCAACAAAAAGAATCAATACAATCACAAAATCTAGTTAATATTAAGACATCAAAAATTGAAAAATTAATTTTATTTGATGAGATAACAAATTATTTACTTACAGTAGACTATGAAAATTTCAAACCTTTAGGGAAAATCTTATTTCCTGGAAGACATCTGTTTACTTCTGTAAGTTATTTGGACGATAGCAGTGTCCCAGTTATTACAAATATNAATTTTAATTTTAAAGAAGTTGAAAGAACTAATAAACCTTTAAAATTTCCATTTAATGTCCCATCTAAGTATGATGTCAAGAAGATATAATATATTTTTTATTGTATTTTTATTTTCCTTCTATCAATCATTTTCTCAACAGTCAAGAAACACATTAGAGAAAGAAAGAGACATTAACCTTTCTAAAATTGAAGAGGCCGAAAAGATTATAATTGAAACCGAAAAATCAAAAAAAATTACAGTTGGAAAATTAAATGTTATAAATAAACAAATAAAGAATAGACAAGACTTAATTATTAATCTTAAAAAAGATGTCAAAGCTCAATCTAATGAAATTATTACTCTAAGGAGCTTAATTTTCTCTCTTCAAAAAGATTTTAAAGTTTTAAATGAAGAATATTCTGAGATGATTTATCATTCCTATAAGTCTCGATCTTCCCTCGATAGATTAAGTTTTATTTTTTCTTCTAAAAATTATAACCAAATGTTCAGAAGGTTTAATTATATTTTTCAATATTCAAAATTTCGAAAAAATCAAATTAATGAAATAGAAAAAGTTTCTTTAGAGTTGAGTAATCAAGAGAAAAGATTAATGGAAGTTAACAGAAAACAAAATTCGCTTTTAAAAGAAGAGGTGAGTGAAAACAATAAACTTCAAAAACTAAAAGGAAGACAAAAAAGAATTATTTCGGATTTAAANAAAAAACAAAGGGGTTTAAGAAAAGAGATAAANGATAGAAAGATTGCACTTGAGAAGTTAGATAAATTAATAAGAGATATTATTAGAAGAGAAAAAGAATCTTTACTGTTAAGTGAAGATGACAATATTGATCTTTTAAAATTAACTGAAGGTTTCGAATCAAATATNGGAAAATTATCATGGCCTGTTAAATCTGGATTCATATCAAATAGATTTGGAGAACATCCTCATCCTGTTATAAAAACCGTTAAGGTTAAAAATGATGGTATTGATATTCAGACAAGTAAATCATCAAGAGTCTTTGCTGTATTCTCAGGTAAAGTTTCTACTGTAGCATTTATTCCTGGAATGAATAATGTTATAATTGTTAATCATGGAGATTATTATACTTTATATGCGAAACTTAAAAATCTTAAAGTAGAAAAAGGTGATATAATAAAAGGAGGTCAGATTATAGCTGAACTTGTAACTAATAGTGATGGTATAACTCAATTACAATTTCAAATTTGGAAAAATAATATAAAGTTGAATCCTGAAAAATGGATTATCAAAAAATGATTTTGTTATATTTACATATTAANTTGAAACTATGAATGTAATTTTTGCAATTGGTATGCCTGGTGGCTGGGAATGGATAATAATTGGACTTATCGTTGTTATCTTTTTTGGTGCTAATAAGATACCTGAAATCTTTAAAGGATTTGGTAAAGGAATCAGGGAGTTTAAAGACGCTTCAAGAGAGATAAAAAAGGAGATTGAGAAGGAGTCTAATACTGATACTGAAAAAAAATAAGTGCTAAATTTTAATAGTTACTATCCGAATAACCAAGAAAACCACCCGGAAGATTTAGAATTAGTAATTCCTTTATCATTTATTATTTCTGCTACTTTTTCAGGACTATAACCTACTGAATTTGCTACGTGACCAAGTAGAAAGAACTCGTGNTCGTGAACTTTATTATCAGATTTAATTAAACTAACCAATTCACCTATAAAAGTTTCTTTTTCTTCGTCATTAAGACTCTTGTTAATTATCTCTCCATATTCAGATTGAATTTTATTAAAGAAATTTCTCGTGTCTATAGTATCTATATCTCCTTGACCGTATTTCTTTAATATTTCACTAGAATTTATAATATCCATTTCTTCGTTACCAATACTTCCATCAACCCTTGCTATCTTTGCAAAACATGAAGTTATGGCTTTGTTTAAAAGTTCATTGCTCATTTTAATTTTTTTAATTTTTTTAAAATTAATATTAATATTTTTAAATAGTAAATAATGTCAAGTAGAATAAAATTAGATATAATAGTAATAGTATTATTTTTTTTAGTTTCATGTTCTTATAACCCTCAATCTAAAAAGGAAAATTCTTCTTTTCTTCCCAGAGCAACAGGTGAAAATAATGAGATGTTAATTGTTATGGATTCTTCTAAATTTAAAGGAAGTATTGGAAGGGCATTAGTTGAAACTTATGGTGAATTTTTGAGAGGTTTACCTCAACCCGAGACAAGGTTTGATTTAATATATATAAAGCCAAGAAAGTTTAATAATATTTTAAAACATGCTAAAAATATTGTTATAGCATTTACTCTTGAAGGAAAAAGTTTAGACTCTGAAATATTAAGAAAAAATTTTAATTCTGAATCCTTAGATAAAATTAAATCTGATTCAACACTTTTCTATTTTTCTAGAAGAGATCAATATGCCAAAGGACAAACAGTTTTATATTTATTTAGTAAATCAGATGATGATCTTTTAAAAAAAATTAAGAAGAATAAGTCAGCGATTTTAAAATATTTTGAAGATGAGTTGAAAAAAAGAGTTGATAGAAAAATTTTTTCAAAGTTGGAAAAAAATATTTCTGATAAGTTATTTGATGATCATCAAATTAAAATTAAAATTCCTTATGGATATGATTTAGCAAAAAATATTAAAGGAGAAAATAAAAATTTTTTTTGGTTGAGACAATTAGATTCAGAATTTGAAAAGAATATTTTTCTTTATTACGAAGAATATGAAGAAAGTGAATTGAAAAATTTTTATGATGTTTTTAATGCAGATGAACCAAATATTAAAAGGATAAGAAATAAAATTTCAAAATCATTTCTAAAGGATTCTGAAAATTCTAAAATCTTTATGAGTATTCAAGATGTTTTTCCAATTACATCTAAGAAGATAAGTTTTAAAGGAAATTCATCTATAGAATCTGTAGGTTTATGGAAACTTAGTGATATATCTGCTGGGGGTCCTTTCAAGAGTATAATTATTTATAATTCTAATAAAAAAAGAGTTTATTATCTGGAAGGGTATGTGTATGCACCTGGATCAAAAAAAAGAAACTTAATGCAAGAAATATCTTCTATATTAATGACATTTGAAATATGATATCATTTATCAGAGGTAAAAAAGTTGAAATAGATCCAGCAAAATTAATTTTAGATGTTAATGGAATTGGATATGAGATAAACATCTCACTTAGAACATTTTCAAAAATTAAGGATAAGAAGGAGATTAATATCCATACTTACTTAAATGTTAAAGAAGATTCTCATACTCTCTATGGCTTTAATAGTAAAAGTGAAAAACAGACTTTTTTGAGTTTATTATCTATTAATGGAGTAGGCCCAAGTACTGGTATAATGATATTATCCTCTATATCAGCAGATGAATTTAATAAAGCAATTATTAGTTCAGATGTAAATAAAATAAAATCAGTAAAAGGGATAGGTTTAAAAACAGCAGAAAGAATAATTCTTGAATTAAAAGATAAAATTTCTATTGATGACATTAGTGATGATTTTTATGATTCTTTTGACAATACTATCAGAGATGAAGCGTTATCAGCTTTATCTTCTTTGGGTATTTCTAAAAATATCGTTGAAAAGCATATAAATGATATTTTAAAGAGAAATGAAAATATTTCTCTTGAAGATTTGATCAAAGAGGTACTCAAGAGATCATAATGTCATAAATGGGTTACTTTGAATTCAATTATTAAATTTTTATTCATTTTATCACTATTTTTTTTAAATGGGATTACTCTTCATTCCCAATCATCATCTATCAAATTAGATTCTCTTGTGAATTATGAGCCATCTAATTTTACGACATATTCCATTAAAGACAGGTTTTCTGATCCTTATTCAAGTCTTTTTTCTAATAATGCTTTTTATTTAAATTCAACTTCCATTGAATTAGGATCAACATATGATACTGCAGGAGTTTTTTATTTATCAGAAAAGATTGGAAATTTAAATTATAGACCATCAATCTCAATTCCTTTTTCTAGTTATGATAACTATACTACAAAAAGAGAGATAAAAGAATATTTTAAAAAAAAATCATTAAGTCTTGATGGTGATAACGTATTAGAAAGTGGAAGGTTAATTCCTAAAATATATATTTCGGAGTCTTTAGATAGAATTTTCGGAGGTAATTTTATTGATCTTCAAGTTAATGGTTTTGTTAATTTAGATTTCGGAGGAAAATTTCAAAAAGTTGAAAATCCATCAATCCCAATAAGACAACAAAGAAATGGTGGTTTCAATTATGANCAACAAATCAANTTAAATATTAATGGAAAGGTTGGAGANAAGTTAAAAATNGCNGCAAATTTTGATAATAATAACACTTTTGATTTTCAAAATAATNTAAAACTTGANTATACNGGTTTTGAAGAAGAGATTATCAGAAAAATTGAAGTNGGAAATGTAAGTATGCCTGTNAAAAATAGTTTNCTCCGNGGTGCTCAAAGTTTATTTGGNCTNAAAACTCAATTACAATTTGGNAANTTAAGTATAACTGGAATTTTATCNAGACAACAAGGTAAAAGTGAATCAATTAAAATTGATAATGGTTTTCAGGGAAGNGAATTTGAAATTTTAGGNTCAAATTATGATAGNAANAGACATTTNTTCTTGGGACATTTCTTTAGAGATAATTATGAGAGATGGCTTAAATCNCTNCCTCTTGTAAGNTCNGGGATAAANATTAATAGAGTTGAAATATATATTTTAAATAGAACAAATAANTCTGAGTCTTTAAGAAACTTTGTTGCATTTACAGATNTNGCNGAGGGTAANANNATTTTAAAACCTAATAANCCNAATATNGGATTAGGTANTTCAANTCCAGCTGATAATANCTCAAATCNGTTATTTNATAATATAAGTGATAATNCTAGNTTAAGAAGTCTAGANTTAGTTGATGATATTTTAATTAATCAATTTAATCTNTCAAAAACAATNGATTTTGAGAAAGTAACTTCNGCNAGAAAATTAGATACNGATGAATATGAAATAAATAAAACTCTTGGATATATCTCATTNCTTAGAAGGCTTCAAAATGATGANGTTNTGGCAGTATCTTATGAGTATACATATAATGGTAANAGGTNTAANGTNGGAGANCTTTCAGAGGATTATCAAAATAGAGAGGATAGTGAAATGATATTTCTNAAACTTNTNAGNCCATCAAATATTAATACAGAAATTCCAACNTGGNAATTAATGATGAAAAATATTTANAATATAAATGCAACNCAAATTGAAAAAGAGAATTTTGAATTANGAATTAATTATAGAGATGATGCTGTNGGTTTTAATAATCCAAGCTTAAATGAAGGTACTTTAACTAGAGATAAACCNCTNATAAGNTTATTAGGTTTAGATCGATTAAANTCTTCAAATGANCCTCAATATGATGGAAATTTTGATTTTGTAGANGGTTTNACTATCAATTCAAAAAAAGGAAATATAATTTTTCCTGTNCTTGAGCCCTTTGGCTCAAAATTAAAAACATATTTTGAAGATAGTAATGAAACTGANTTATCTGAAAAATATGTATATGAAGAGTTATATTCTNAAACTCAAGATGAGGCNCAGNANATTTTATCAAAAAATAAATTTTTTATTGTAGGAACTGTCTCNTCAGGTTCTGGTAGTGAAATTAANCTTCCAGGTTTAGATATATCTGAAAACTCNGTTGTNGTNATGGCAGGAAATATAAGACTTGTAGAGGGTACAGACTATACTGTAAATTANAATTTAGGAAGTGTGAGAATTTTAAATNCTTCAATTTTATCATCTGGNCAAGANGTTACNNTCTCATTTGAGAAAGCNGATTTATTNAATTTTCAAACTAAATGGTTNTCTGGAGCNAGGGCAGANTATAAAATTGATGAAGANATTAATCTTGGATTTACAGTTTTTCACTTAAATGANCGTCCAGGNGGNATTACAAGGTTTAGTGTTGGGAATGANCCTGTNAAAAATACTAANTATGGNTTTGATTTTAATATAAATAAAGAGAGTGANTTTTTAACNAAAGTNATAAATACAATTCCTTTTTTAGCTACTACNGAAAAGTCAAATATTGATTTAAGNACTGAGTTTGCTCAGATTATCCCAGGAACATCTAATGTTATTAATGGAGAAGGNATAACATATATAGACGATTTTGAAAGTGCTGTAATTCCNATTTCTNTTGGTGGTTCNTCAATATCTTGGAAATTAGGNTCAACACCAGAAACAAAAAATAATAAATTTGATATGAGTTCTATATCTTCTGATAATTTAGGNTATGCTTTTAAAAGAGCAAAGATNGCTTGGTACACAATTGATAATATATTTTATCTNAATGGAGGTTCTCTAAANCCTCAAAATTTAAGTTTAGAAGACCTAGANAATAATTATACTAAGGCAGTTTCTCCTCAAGANATATTTAGGAAACANGANAGGCAACTAATAAATACAAATTTGTCAATCTTTGATGTAGCTTATTTTCCTAACGAAAGGGGTCAATATAATTANAGTACTGANNTATTACCTTCAGGTTTATTNAGANANCCTAAGTCTAATTATGGAGCTATAACAAAAAGTATTTCNAATGATACTGATTTTGATCGAACTAATATTCANTACATTGAATTTTGGTTAATGGATCCATTTATAGATGGAGAGAATGGTAANGTTTTAGATGGAATTTTTAATAAAAATAACGATACNGGNGGTAAATTAATTTTTAATTTAGGAAATGTTTCTGAGGATATTATGAAAGATAATGTCCACGCATTTGAAAATGGTTTATCTCATGATTATTCTAATGAAGGAATAAAATTTAATGAGTGGGGAAGAGTAACNTCNAAACAATATTTAACNAATTTTTTTGAAAATAACAGTACNTCTAGATNAAANCAGGATGTNGGTTTAGATGGANTAAAGAATGATGATGAAAANAATTATTTTAANGATAATTTTTTGGATAAAATGAATTTAACTAGNGAGGGAAAATTAAAAATTGAAAAAGATGTATCTGCAGANAATTTTAAATATTACCTAGGTAGTGATCTNGATGAATCNAATATTAAAATTTTAGAGAGNTATAAANATATTAATGGAATGGAAGGAAATACCCCTCTTAACTCTGGTGGAAATTTTTCNGCNCAAGGTTCTCCATATCCNGAGAATGAAGANNTAAATGATGACAATACTTTATCAGATACAGAGAGTTACTATGAATATGAAATAGATCTGAATCCCNGTGAGNTAGATGTTGGAAGAAATAATATTGTNGATAAAATAATTGATAAGTCAGGTAATGCAACTTGGTATCAGTTTAGNNTTCCAATAAGGTCACCTGATAGAGTTCANGGAAATATTTCTGATTTTAAAACAATTAGGTTTTTAAGGACATATTTGACAAACTGGGANCAACCGGTTGTTTTGAGNTTTGCAAAACTTCAGCTAGTAGGAAGNCAATGGAGAAAATATGAAGANTCNATATTNCANTCAGGTCTAAATGANGTTTCAGAATCTTCCGAATCAGATATNCAGATATCTGTAGTNAGTATAGAAGANAATAGTATTGGNTCNGAAAATAAGTCACCTTATGTTGTNCCTCCAGGTATNCCTAGAGATATTGATAATACTACAATCGTNCAAAGAAGAACTAACGAACAATCNCTTCAAATTTGNNTTGATGATCTTTCTGANGGAGANGGAAGAGCAATTTTTAAAGAATCAAATTTTGACTTAATTAATTATGGCAGGATTAAAATGTTTATTCATGCTGAACCAAAGGATGGTGAAATNCTAGATGATAATGAAATTAATGCATTCCTTAGATTTGGCTCAGATTATGAAAATAATTANTATGAGATAGAGCTACCTTTAAAAATTACGAGACCTGAGTTATTAAACCAATCTAGTTCTAACCTATCTAGGTTAGTATGGCCCCAAGAAAATGAAATCAATTTTTCTATCGATGAGTTACTTTCTTTGAAGTCAGAGAGAAATAGAGAAAAAATTGATATTAATTCTCCTTTCACTAAAATGTCAGCCAACGGAAAATATAAGATTAGGATTAAAGGAAGACCTTCTCTAGGTTCAATTTTAAATATTATGATTGGAATTAAAAACCCACTATCTGAAGATAGGGCATCTAAGTCAGCATGTTTATGGTTCAATGAATTAAGATTAACAGATTTTGATAAGACTAAAGGTTGGGCTGCTAATGCTAGTTTAAATGTNAAATTATCNGATATNGGTAATATTTCATCNTCACTNAGATANACNTCNGTTGGATTTGGTTCNATACAACAAAANATATCAGAAAGATCTAGAGAAGAAAAATTNCANTATGATGCATCAGCNAATCTTAATTTAGACAAGTTATTACCNTCAAANTCTGGTNTTAAATTACCATTATATATTTCTACNTCAAACTCTATAATNACTCCNAANTATGATCCTTTAGATAAAGATATTCCTTTGGAAGCAGCTATNAAATCATTTGATACNAAGAAGCAACANNANGAATATAAAAGTTTGACAGANGAAAGNATTGAATCNAAGTCAATAAGCTTAAATAATNTNAGAAAAGATAGAACAAANCCTGAGTCAAGAGTNGATATATGGGANATTGAAAANTTTTCANCAGGATTTTCATATAGTGAAAGAAATAGTTCAAATNTTACAACTCANTCAATTNAATCTAAAGANCATAGAGGTAATATATCATATAANTTCTCACCAAAAAGTAGAAGTATTCAACCNTTCAAAAATTTAAANNTATTTGATTTAAAAATTTTTAAATTAATTAAAGANTTTAATATTAANCCNTTACCATCTAATATAAATATAAGAGGGGATCTAAATAGAAGATNTAANAAAACNCAATATAGAAATTCAGANTTAAGTATAGAGGGAGTAGATGCTATATATGAAAAATATTTTTCAATCAATAAATCATATGGNNTNAGATGGAATATTTTTAATAGNATGAANATTGATTTTAATGTANTAAATAATNCAGTTGTTGACGAGCCAGAAGGNGAGTTAGATTCNCAAGAAAAATTAGATAGCATGTATTATAATTTAAAGAGATTAGGNAGGACTAATAACTTTAATCAGAATATTCAAATAAATTATAAGCTACCNATTAATAAGGTCCCANTACTTGATTGGATAAGCTCTAATGCNAAATATTCATCTAGATATATTTGGTCTGCTGGATCTTANCANCAGTCTGACTCNCTTGGNAATGTTGTTGAAAANAATAGGGAGTATTCCTTAAACACAAAATTAGATATATCNAAATTTTANGATAAGGTNCCAATCCTAAAGAATTATAATAAAAAATATCAGGAAAAAGATTCAATTAAATCTATTTTTCAATCTAAAACNTTTGATGGTATTATGAAGTTAATTATGTCTCTNAGATCTATTAANCTTACATATAATGTTTCTGAGAGAACTGGTATGGCTGGNTTAGTTGATTCTCCAGGNATTTTTGGTNTAAATAATTTTTCTAAATCACCAGGNTGGAATTTTATTTTNGGTTCTCAAGATTCTGAAATTAGAAATATAGCTGCAGANAGAGGATGGCTTGTNAAAAATGATTATTTAAATTCTCCATTTATTCAATCTAGGAGNAAAAATTTTCAATTTAGNAGTAGCATTCAACCACTNAATTCTTTTAGAATNCAATTAGATGCTAAAAGAATTGTNTCAGAAAACTTTCAGGAAACTTTCAGGTTTAACTCACAGAAAAANTCTTANGTCTCTTTGACACCTACNAGNGGNGGTACTTTTTCATTGTCATTTTTAGCAATTAGAACATCATTTATTAAAGATGATGAATTAAANAATTCTCCAACTTTNACTCNATTTNNNNAGAATAGAGAAATTATTAGNGATAGATTAAATAATTTAAATACNCANGGTGAATATGGATTAAATTCTCAAGATGTNTTAATTCCAGCATTCATATCNGCATACTCTGANTCTGATCCTNCATCATATTCACTAAAACCNTTNCCTAAAATACCTATNCCNAANTGGAGAGTTGANTTTTCAGGTTTAAGNAAAATNGAATCATTAAGTGAAATTTTTTCTAATATTACNATATCACATGCTTACCAAAGTATATATTCTATAGGNGAGTTTTCTAATTCACTTNTATATGTTGATNATCTAGACTTCAATAATTCAATTATGAATTATCCTTTAGCATCNCAGCANACTGAAAATGGATTAATACCTTTTTANATTATAAATCAAGTNAGAATNACTGAGAGATTNTCTCCNNTAATAGGTATAAATGTNAGGACNAAAAATAATTTAAANGCGAGANTAGATTATAAAAAAGATAGAAATATAATGTTGAACTTATCAAANTCTCAAGTTTCAGAAATGAGAAACTCNGATTTTTCCTTAGATTTCGGATATACAAAAGACAAATTNAAACTTCCATTNAAGTATATGGGNAATACNATTATTCTTGATAATGAAATTGAGTTNAGATTAAATTTTATAATAAGAAACACAAAAACTATTCAAAGGAAGATNGACAAAGAAAGTGTAGTGACTAACGGAAACTATAATTTTCAATTAAGACCAAATATTAATTACACTGTTAATAATAGAGTNAATNTAATTGTATATTATGATAGGGTAGTTAATAAACCTGTTGTTTCAAACTCTTTTCCTAGATACTCTTCTTCTTTTGGTGCGAGACTTAGGTTAAGTTTAAATCAATAATTGTTTTTTTATTAGATAAAATAAAATCATTTATTATATTCGTCAAATGAATTTAAAAGAACTAAAATATACTAATGATCACGAATGGGTAAAAGTTGAAGATGGTATAGCTTATGTTGGCATAACAGATTTTGCTCAAGGTGAATTAGGAGATATTGTTTATGTTGAAATTGAGACTCTTAATGATAATATTCAGATGGGAGAAGTATTTGGTACAGTTGAAGCAGTCAAAACAGTATCCGATTTATTTATGCCAATTTCAGGAGAAATTATTGAAATTAATGAAAAATTAGAGTCTGAACCAGAACTTGTTAATAATGACCCTTATGGTGATGGTTGGATGGTTAAAATTAAGTGTGATAATATTTCTCAACTTAATGATTTATTGGACTTAGATGCATATGAGTCTCTCACAAAATAGAAAATTTTATTTTTATCTTTTGTGTTCAATTTTCTGGTTTATAATTATTATATACCTAATGATATTCTATAAGTCTACTACTAATATTACTACTTTTCCTTATTCTGATAAAATTATTCATTTTATTTTATTTTTTGTACAGTCTACGCTTATTACTAAAACATATATAGCTAGAAATTTTAAGTCTGATAAGTTAATGCCCAAAATTATTTTTTATTTTTTAATCTTCTGTTTTTCAGTAGAATTAATACAGATATATCTTCCTTATAGATCCTTCGAATTACTAGATCTAACAAGTAATTTAATTGGTTCTCTTTCAGGTGCATTTTTTGTCTTTTTTTTAGAAAGTAAAATTTAATTTGTTAAATTGTAGATATGGAAATAAAGAAAAACCCAAAAGCAGATCTTGAAAAAAGAAGCGGATTATTTTTAAATATAGGGTTATGTATTAGTCTTTTACTAGTTATAACTGCATTTGAGTGGAGGTTTTATGATCGTGGAGCTGGGATGGACCTAGGCTCTATTGAAGATGATTTTGAGGATTTGATGGAAATTCCACCNACTGAGCAACCACCACCACCACCACCTGTTATTCAACAACCAGAAATTATTGAAGTTCCAGATGAGGAAGAAATTGAGGAAGAAATTGAAATAGAAATTGATGTAGAAATAACTGAAGAAACAGTTATTGAAGAGATTGTTTTTGAGGAAGCACCTGAGGAAGAAGAAGTTGATGAAATTTTTACTATTGTTGAGGATCAGCCAACACCTCCAGGTGGAATGGGTGCATTTTATAAATATGTTGCTACAAACCTGAGATATCCTGCACAAGCTAGAAGGATGGGTATTGAAGGTAAAGTTTTTGTTCAATTTGTTGTTGATAAGGATGGCAATTTGACAAATGTCCAAGCTATCAAGGGTATTGGAGCAGGTTGTGATGAGGAAGCGGTAAGAGTGATAGCAAAAGCAAAAAGATGGTCTCCAGGAAAGCAAAGAGGTAGACCTGTAAAGGTTAGAATGATTTTACCTATAACATTTAAATTAGGTTAATATATATCTAAAATATATTATAACAATTTTCTTTTATTTTTTCCAGATATTCTTTCATATTAATAACTGATCTTTGAATTTTAAAATCTGAGCATTTCGATCCAATAGTATTTATTTCTCTCCCTATTTCTTGACTAATAAAGTTTAATTTTTTACCAACAGACTTTGAACTTTTAACAGTTTTAGTAAGTAAGTTAATATGTTTATCTAACCTAACTAATTCTTCGTTAATATCTACTTTCTCAATATAATAGAATAACTCTTGTTCAAATCTATTTTTATCAAATTTTACTTTTTTTATTTCAGCAATCTTTTTTCTTAATGTAATTACTTTACTCTTCTTTCTATTGCTATCTAATTTTTTAACTTTATTCAATTCATTACTTATTAACTTGATGAATTTATTTATGTCTTTATATATTGATTTCCCTTCTTCTTTTCTAAAATTCACACAGGAATTCAGGCTTTTTTTTATTTGAGAAAATATAATTTTTTCAGATATCTTAACTTTTTTATCAGAAGTAATTAGGTCAATATTTTTTAAAGCATTATTGAAAATAACTTTATCTTCAACTTTTATTGAGTTATTAGAAAGTTTTTTAATTTCTAAAAAAATTTTATTGAACTTCTTATCGTTAAATAACTTTTCATTTTTATTTGGTAAATATTTTATATTTATGTTAAGTTCGACCTTACCTCTTTCTAGTACTTTCTTTGACATACTTCTAATTTCAGTCTCAACTTTTCCGAGATCTTCATTACATTTATAGTTTAGATCAAAATATTTAGAATTTAAAGACCTTATTTCTACATCTATTGAATATTTCTTTTTAGAAATAGANGANTAACCGAAGCCTGTCATTGATTTTATCATAAACTTAAAAACTATATCCAAATGAGATATGATATTTTGTGTCACCAATCTGATAATCTTCTATTGGCTTTGCAATATCAAGTTTAATATAATAGTCGGTGATAAATGACCTGATTCCAAATCCATAACTAGCTAGCCAAGGGTTTTTTGAATTTTCTATTTCTGCTTGAAACACCGAACCAGGCTCTTTAATAATCCAAGTATTAACATCATTGTTTTTGCTAAAAGGTGAATTAACATTCCAGGATGAACCTAAATCAAAGAAACCAACAAATTGTAAACTATTTAAAAAACTACTAGAAGCATTTTTACCACTTATAAACTTTACTAAAGGTACTCTTAATTCAGAATTTAAAACTAATACTTTATATCCATCAAATTTGTTGAAATTATATCCTCTGAGGTTAACATATTCACCAAAAATAAAATTATTATTATTATATCCATTGACGACTAGAAGAGGATCGTTTATTCCTTTGTCATCAGAAGTATTTGATATTGAATTTTTAACTCCTCCTAAAAAGTATTTAAATGGGTTATTACCAAATGAGTTACCATAAAATATTTTTGAAGCAAAAAATAAATTTTCAGATATTTTTTGATGATGAGTGACATCTAAAGAGAGGTTTTGGAAATTATTACTAGAATTATTTTTGGATATATAATTTTTGAAACTTAGATGTATCTTAGTTCCTTCTTCCAGATTGGAAGAAATATTTTTAATGTTATCAAATTTAAAATTTAAGAAGTAACCGTAAAAATTATCTTTTTCATAAAAAGAAAAAGGAGGAGGTGTATTATTAAATATTCTATAATCCAAATCATTAAATTTATAAGTTGCAAAGAATGGAGATATCTCAACACGTGAAAATTTAGAGATAGGGTATGAGATATTCAGGTTGAGTCTATTGAACAAATATTTGTGATAAATGAATTTTTCAGAGTCTTCAGCATATAATACTTTTCTGTCAACAGATACTCTAAAGTCAAACCTATGTTTTAGATAACTATATTCTGTAAAAATATCAGTGCTCTTAAGACTAGACAAAGGAAGGAAAGACCTTGCATATATTTTATGATTCTCAAATAGTTCAATAAAATCAGTTTCTATCATAGATCCAAGTCCTTCTAGAGGATCAATATGTAAAAAGCTATTGAAATTATTTTTTACAAAAGAATACCTATACTTTGAACCTATATTGATATCTGATTTTTTATTTCTTTCTATGTTTTTTAAAATTGATGACTTTATTGCTTTTTCATCCTCAAAGTTAAAATTCTCAGTTGATTCAAAATCTAGTAGTTCTTTTTTCTTTTCTGCTTTAATTATTGCGACATTCTTTTCCAGGGAGTTTTGTAATTGAATATAATCAACTCGAGCGGTTTGATTACCGAATTCAGATTGGTTGATATTAAAGTCTTCAATTTCTCTAATTATAATTTCACCGTTAGAAAGAGAATTAAATATTAATTTTTTATCATTTTCATCATAGTCAAAGTTTATAATATTTGTGTTAAAATCAGTGGACTGTATTGAGTTTGAAGATATATTCTGTTTATACAAATTATATATCCCTTTTTTATCACTCAGGTAAAGAACATCATTATTATATAAAGTTTTAATTTTAAAATTATTATTTAGTTCATTAGTTAATTGGACAAGTTCATTAGTAGTAGTATCTAAATTGTATAAAAATATATTATATGATTCATTAAAATCAGAGATGTTTTTTTTCTCATTAAGATTAGAATTATTTCTATTGGAGCTAAAAGCAATTGATGTAGAATTCTTGAAGAATTTTGGATAAATATCATCAAACTCATCATCAGTAATTTTCTTAATATTTGAACTATTTGCACTTAAGAGATAGATATCTTTTTGATTGTTTATACTACCACTAACTACAATTAAACTCTCACTAGAATTATATGAAAATCCAGAAATTCTTTCAAATTTTTCAAGAGATTTATATTCTTTCTTATTTGAAATAGTATTATTATTAATAATAAAATGTTTTCCTTTAATTGATTTCACATACGCTACTTCCTCATTATTTTTCCAGGATATATAGAAAGTCTCATCATTACTATTATCTTTTATTCTGTCAATCACTTTTAATTTTTTGTTTCTTATATCATAGACAAATATCTTTTTATGATTTTTTTTGACAGAGGTTATTAATAATTGATCTTTTCCTGGGTTATATTTTAAATCAATTATTTTACCAATGTTTTTATTTTTAATTTCAATTTTATTAGAATCTGTTTTTCCCCTGACGAAGTTTGAAGATATTCGCTGAGAATAGTACTCCGACCACTCATTTATAAAATTCTCAAAACTTATTCCTAATGAGCTTGAAATAGCTCTTTCTGGATTTCTTATAATTTTAGCAAGATTTATAATATTTGAAATAGTGTTCTCACCATATACAATAGAAATATAGTTCCAAATACTTTGACCAATAAATCCAGATTTACTTTCAGTTATTTTATTGATGCTTTTTTTATCTTCAGTTAAAAAATAATCTCTAATAATATTATCCATCTCTATGCCCCATCCATATGCAGTGTAACGAGCGGCACCATCTGAAAACCAATTAGGTATATTGATAAATGAAACTTTGCCAAATCTTTTAGCAAAACTCATATTTCCATTCATTAAGTCATTAATAAGAACTTTAGTGAATTCATAGTTTAAGTTTTCCTTAAAAATTTTTAAGTTATCTGAATAACTTACTTTAAATATTGTCCTATTATTAAAACTTGAATTTGAATTCACATATTTATTTGTCTCATTTATACCAATATTACTTTGATTTAGGTCTTTTTCTGAATTATAGATAAATACCTTGGTCTTTTGAAAAGGTTGATGTCCTATATTCGTTGTAAGTTTTGAAAAATTTGTTTCTAAATGCTTAGCAGCAGTTTCAGCAATTAGTCTACTATTTGAGTTATAATAGATTTCAAAATTATTAGAAAATAGAATTTCCCATTTAAATGAGTTGTATTGTATCCTATTTTTTCCTATATCATTATAAATACTACTCTGAGAAAAAGAGGAATACGAGATTAAAATAAATAATATGTAAAACAATCTTTTCATATCTAAAACTTACGATTTGAATCTATCTATGTTTATCTCCTTGTTTATTTTTTTGTTATTTTCAATATAATCAAATAATTCTTTTGAACAATAAGGTGATTGACTTACACCTTTTGAGCCTAAACCATTTATTAAGTAGAGGTTATCAATAACATCATGCTTTCCTACTAATGGCCTTCTATCTCTACTTGCTGGTCTAATTCCAAAATATGATTTTAAGCTTTTAAATTCTTTATTTATAACTTTTTTAATTTTTTTCTTTAAATGACTAGTTCCTTCATTTATATACCCATTATCATAAGTTGAACCAGCAAATAATTTTTTTTTAGTAATATTAAATACTGAAACTCCCTTGTTTAAAATATAATCACTAAAATGATTTGATTTAATTTTTATGCTATTTCCAGCTACAGGAGTTAGTGGTATTTCTGAAAATAAATTCATTTTCTTTTCATTTATTCCTCTACACATTACTATTTTTTCAAAATTATAACCTTCAATCACTATATTATTGTTTTTATTCACTAGGTCCTCATTTTTTATATTATTTATTTTATAACGTCCTTGACATTCAAAATATTTTTTAGTCTCCTTTAAATATTTCTTTACATCTAAATATCCACTTCCCTTCGTAATTATTCCATTTTTATCAATTTTCTTCAGATATTTTTTGTATTTATTATTTCCAAGTCTAGTATCCCAGTCATTTACATCTTTATTGTTATTGAATGGTCTATATATGTCTTTCTCATATAAAATTTTTATTTCCAATGATTTTTCAACTTTTTTATAAAAAGTTCCTAACTCTTTAAATAAAGTTTCTGCGTTCCATGTTTTTATATTTTTTCTACCTGTTATGGGATTATATATTCCTAGAGCTGCTTTTGAAGCACTAAACTTAGCCTGTGAATCAATAATAATAAATGATTTATTATTGAAATATAGTCTCCATGCCATAGCTGAACCAGCTAGACCTTGACCAATTATTATATATTCATATTTTTTATTCATTTATTTTTTAATAAATATTTAAAACTCAAATTTGCATATAATAAAAAAAAATGATGGAGGTTAAGTCATTTACTTTTAATGATTATCAAGAGAACACTTATGTAGTTGCTACAGGAGATAAGTGTATAATCATTGATCCAGGTAATTATAGTGAGGAAGAGAATTTTTTAATTAAAAGTTTTATAAATGAGAGATCTCTTAAGCCTCAATATATCCTTATTACTCATGCTCATATTGACCATGTCCTTGGAATTGATTTTCTATCTAAAGAATATTTAATAGATGTTTACATACCTTCCTCAGAGAAAGAAATATATAATAATATACCATCTTATGCTCCTATTTTTGGAATGAGTAATTATAAACATAATGACAAAGTTATTTTAGTAGAACATAGCAATGATATATTTTTTGATGAAATAAAAATAAGTACATTATTTCTTCCAGGTCATTCACCTGGGCATCTAGGTTATTTTTTTGAGAAAGAAAACGTTTGTTTTAGTGGAGATGTTTTATTTAAAAACTCAATAGGTAGAACAGATTTACCTGGAGGTGATTTTGATACATTAATTAGTAGTATTAAGAATACTTTATTTAGATTAGATGATGATGTTATAATTTATCCTGGACACGGACCAAGTACAACTATTAGAGATGAGATAAATGAAAACCCTTTTTTAAAGTGATAAAGAATATCCCAAACATTTTAACAATAGCTAACCTTATATTAGGTTTCTTATGTATTTTAAATGTATTTGTTAAAAATGACTTTGAGATAATATATTTTTTTTATTGTTGTCTTATTCTTGACTTTTTAGATGGTTTTAGTGCAAGAAAGCTAAGTCTAACATCAGAGTTTGGTAAGCAAATTGATTCTTTAGCTGATCTTGTTTCATTTGGTATTTTGCCTTCTGTTATTTTATATGATTATTTTGATACAAATAATTTCAATCTATTTTTAAAATATTCATCTGTACTTATTTTAGTCTCATCCTCAATAAGACTTGCAAGGTTTAACCTTTCTGAAGAAAATAATAACTTTTTTGTCGGTTTGCCTACTCCAGCAAATGCTTTATTTTTTATCTCATTGATTTATTATCAGGGAAATCTTAAAATTTATTTTGGTGAATATGTCATCCTCGCTCTAATTATTTTATTTTCTTTTTTGATGGTATCAAATTTAAAATTCATAAGCTTAAAATTTTCAAAATTCACTTTAAATGAAAACATAGAAAAGTTGGTTTTGGTTTTACTAGGAATTATTATAATAATACTCCAAGGACACTCTGGATTGTTTTTATTGATTCTTCTTTATGTTTTCTACTGTATTATTAAATCTATAATTTCAACACTATTTTTAAAATAATTGTTCTTAATTATAGTTTATAAGTATAATGCTAATTTGTATAAATGCGATTTCATTTAACCTTTATTATTTTATTTAAAGTTTTGAATATAAATGCTCAAACATCTATACTCTCAAATGGAGAATGGGTTAAAATAGGAGTTGTTGAATCAGGGGTTTATAAACTTGATAAGAACTTTTTTGATAATCATAATATTTCTTTAGAGGGTGTGAGTCCTGATAAAATTAAAATTTTTGGAAGTGGTTATAATGGAGCTCTTCCTCAATTAAATTCACTTTCAAACATTATAAGTCCTAAAGAAATTCAATCCATTTTTAATGGAAACTCTGACTCAAAGTTTGATGATAATGAATTTTTGTATTTTTATTTACAGTCTTCTGATAAGATATATTATGATTCACTAGAGAATTATCTGAAAACAGAAAAAAATATATATACTGACACTTCATATTATTTTATTAATATTGGAGTTGACTCTAGAAAATTAGTATTAGATCAAATAACATATGATGTCTTTGATAGAGAAACTGAAATTGCATCCCATTTATTTAATTATGAGAATGATTTTTATAGTATAATTCAATCAGGAAGGGAATGGTACGGAGAAATTTTTTCTCCTGGACAATCTCTTACTATACCAATTGATAATTTTCTTTCTAGTCATGATTTGAAATTACATATTGATTTAGTTTCTAGGTCAACAGTTCCTTCAAGCTTTGATTTCTATTTAAATAACAGTTTAGTTTCAGATATTAATATGGATGTTGTTAAAGACAACTTATATGGAAATAAAGTTTTAAAAAAGAAAAAAGTTATCCAAAATAGATTTGAATTAAATAATTCAAATAATATTAGACTAATATATAATGGAGATAATTCAGCTATCTCTTATCTTGATAAAATTAATATAACAGGTAAGATTGAATTAAAATACAATAGCAACCAGCTTTTGTTTCATTTTTTACCAGAGCATAATAAAGTTTTAACTAAATATAAAATACATAGTAATAAAGTATTTTCTGAAAATTTAGATGGCAAATTAGATCTTAAGTTATGGAATATTTCAGATCCATATTCTATTAATAATTTGCAAATTAGAAAAGAAGGAGATGGTTATTATTTTATAAATAATGATAGCATTTTTTCGAGAAGTATTTTATTTGATATTAGTAACTTATCCTACCCCTCTTATTCTAAAAATATAAAAAATTCTAATATTTTAGAACATAAAAACCCAGACCTTTTAATTATTACTCATGAAAATTTTTATGATGATGCATATAGAGTTAAAATTCTTAGAGAAAGCGAGGGTTTAAATGTAAAGATAGTTGATGTCATAGATGTATATAATCAGTTTTCATCTGGAAATAAAGATGTGACTTCAATTAGAAATTATATCAAATACATTTATAATTTTAGTAATGAAAATCTAAAATATGTTCTATTGTTTGGAGATTGTTCTTATGATTATAAGGATAGGCTCCCTAATAACACAAATTATATTCCTATTTATCAATCTTATAATTCATCAAATAATATTTTCAGTTACTCTTCTGATGATTACTTCGGATTTCTTGATGATGAAGAGGGAAAATGGTTTGAAAACTTATCAGGAGATCATAATTTAAATGTAGGAATTGGTAGAATTCCTAGCAAAAGTCTAGACGAAGCTAAAGCATATGTAGATAAACTTTACACCTATTCTTCTAAAAGTAAAGTTAAGGGAGACTGGAAAAAAAACATATATTTAGTCGCCGATGATGGAGATAATAATGTTCACCAGAATGATGCTGAAAATCATTTTGATCTACTAGANAATGAAAGTAAGAATTATAACATTAAAAAAATATATTTAGATAATTATGAACAAAAGTTAATTGGCGGAGTTAAGACATCAGAACAAGCAAAAATCAAATTAAATAAAGCTATTGAGAAGGGCTCTTTTATTATAAATTATATAGGACACGGAAATGAATTTTTATGGACTGAAGAGAAAATTCTTGATGAAAATTCTATCTATAACTGGGAAAATAGAAATAAACTACCANTATTTTTAACGGCTACATGTGAATTTGGAAAATTTGATGATCCGCTNATAACATCTGGAGGAGAGATGTTATTAAATAAAGAGAATGGTGGTGCTATTGCATTNTTGACAACTACNAGNCCAGTTTTTTCTCAAACAAATTATAGNCTAAATAATCAGTTTTATAAAAATGTATTCAAGAAAGTAGATAATAAATTCTATAGGTTAGGGGATATTTTCAAAGAGACAAAAAATGGAAGTTTAAGTGGTTCGATAAATAGAAATTTTACATTATTAGGAGACCCTTCATTACAGCTTAGCTATCCAAAATATAATATTAAAATTCAGGAAATAGATACTCTTATGGCTGGAGGAAAAATTCAATTATATGGTGAAATTGTAGATATTAATAACATTAAAATTGAGGATTTTAATGGGGAATTATTTATGGAGGTATATGATAAAGTATCTTCAAAATTAACTTTAGGTGATGAAAGTACTCCCTTTCCCTTCANGGAATGGGATAATTTAATTTTTAAAGGTATTTCCTCTGTTAATAATGGAAGTTTTAATATAGAATTTGTTGTTCCAAGTTCAATTGAATATGATTATGGGAGAGGAAAAATTTCTTTATTTGCAACTGACACAATTAATTACTTAGAAGCAATTGATAATGAAAAAGTGATAATAGGAGGTACATCTAGTGAATTTAATAATGATGCTNTAGGACCTGAAATAGAGATTTTTATTGATGATTATAATTTTACTTCTGGAAATAAAGTATCTAAAAGTCCATTGCTCATAGTTGATCTTTTTGATAAAAACGGTCTAAATATTACTGAGTCTAAAACATTTCATATGATGACTGCTATTCTAAATGATACTGCTGAGATTTACTTAAATGACTATTTTTCTCCGACTAAAGATGATTATACTAGTGGATCAATTAGATACCCCTTGAATATGCTTAGCCCTGGTAAATATAAAGTTGAAATAAAAGTTTCAGATAATTATAATAATATGTCTACTAATTCAGTTGTATTCATTGTCGGAAGTGAAAATAAATTAAATATTAGTAACCTTGTGAATTATCCTAATCCTTTTAATGAAATAACAAATTTCAAATTTGATAATGGAGAGATAGACCAACCTCTAGAAATAAAATTACAAGTTTTTGATTTAAGAGGNAATTTGGTTTATTCATTGGATAAAACTTATGAATTTTCTCCTGCAGTAATAGATGATATAAGTTGGGATGGTAGAGATTTAAATAATTATCCTTTGTCTCAAGGCATCTATATTTATAAATTACAGGTCATTAATTTATTAAATGATGCTACGATCATATTACATAATAAATTATTTAAAAAGATATGAAAAAAATATTTATTTTATTTCTAATTCTAACTTGTAATTATACTTATTCTCAAGTCTCTATACTAAATGGNCAAGANACTACTAGAAGGCCAATTGTTACTGCTGTTCCTTTTCTTCTNATTTCTCCAGANTCTAGAGGTTCTGCAATGGGAGANACTGGTGTTGCTACTACTCCAGATGTTAATTCAGTACATTGGAATAATGCTAAATTAGCTTTCATAGATAAGAAATATGGATTTGGNATGTCATATGTCCCTTGGTTGGGAAAGATAGTTGATGATATGTCTGTCTCATATCTCACTGGTTTTTATAAATTAGATAATGTACAGACNATAGGNCTATCAATGAAATATTTTGATCTTGGTGANATNCAATTAACAGATAACCAAGGACTATCTTTAGGTATCGAGAACCCAAAAGAGTTGAGTACTGCATTTACATATTCTAGAAAATTAACAAATGATTTATCAATTGGTGGTACAACAAGATACATATGGTCAAATCTTACAGGAAGTATTTCTAATTACTCTGACGCAAAAGCTGGAAATAGTTTTTCTGTAGACTTAGGTATTTATTATAATAAAGAAATTACTCTTGCAAATAGAACCACAGAGTTATCTTTTGGATCCCATTTATCTAATATAGGAGGTAAGATAACTTATGGTAGTTCTAAAAGTCTTGACTTTATTCCAATTAATCTAAGAATTGGAACTTCTTTAAAAACTTATTTAGATCAGTATAATTCTTTGACTTTTGCATTAGATCTAAATAAGTTAATGGTACCATCACCTCCAATCTATGAAATAGATTTGAATGGGAACTATATTATAGACCCTTTAACTAATGAACCTAAAATATTAAAAGGAAAGAATCCAAACAGGTCAGTGCTAAGTGGTATGTTTTCATCATTTTCTGATGCTCCAGATGGATTTAGTGAGGAAATTAAGGAGGTTACAATATCTACAGGTGCTGAGTATTGGTACAGAGAGACTTTCTCTTTTAGAGGAGGATATTTTTTAGAGAATATGGATAAAGGAGGAAGAAAGTTTTTGACTTTAGGTGCAGGCATAAAATATAATAATTTAGGTATTGATTTTTCGTATCTTTCAACTATTCAAAATGATCATCCTCTTGCTGAGACAATGAGATTTTCTATAGCATTTATTTTTGATAAAATTGAAGAAGATACAGATGATTAACCTACTTTGATATAAAGTCTACTCCTATCTTATCTATTCCATTTAATTCCTTGTCTCTCATGGAATGCTTAACTAAAAGTATGTAATCGGAATTTTTGTTAATAGGATTTATATTGGTAATTAAACTATCAACAGTAAAGTTCTTAAAAATACCAGAGCCCATAGGATAACCATATTTTTTTTCAAAAAGTTGGAATTCAACCATTTCCGATTTAATAATTTTTTTTGAAGAATCTAGTAAAGAGTAGGAAGTATAGAAGTTTTGATATGGGTAATCATTAGTATATGAAACACTAAGGTTTAGATTGATATCAGTAGATTCAAAGCTATTAAAATTAAATACAATAGACGAGTCCATGTGCCATATTTGATTATCAAAACTATAATAGTTTGTATATAAGTTCTCATTATAACAAGATGAAGAGATTAAAGAAATAAAAATTATAAAAATAATTTTTTTCATTTTTTTAAATTAGATCCTTTCCAATATCATTCCTGAAATACTTATTATTCCATGAAATTTTTTTAGCAATTTTATAAGAATTAGTTAACGCCTCATTAATACCTTTTCCAAATCCTGTNCANGCTAAAACTCTACCTCCATTACTTAAAATTTTATCNTCTAAACTCTTAGTGCCAGCNTGAAAAATTTTAGTATTATTTTCTTCAGAAAGATTCCCTATCTCATCTCCTTTATTATAATTATTTGGGTATCCNTTTGCTGCTAAAATTACTGTGGTTACAAATCTATCATCAATATCTAATGTANCATCTTCTAAATTACTTTCTAGACAATCANTNATAATANCTAATAAGTCATTTTTAATTCTTGGAATAACAACTTGTGTNTCAGGGTCGCCCATCCTAACATTATATTCNATNACANAAGGATTTCCTTCTACGTTCATCAGCCCTGCAAAAATAAATCCTTTATAATCTAAATTTTCTTTTTGTATCCCATCAACTGTTCTTTTAATAACTTGATCTTCTACCTTTTTCATAAATTCTTTATCTGCAAAACTTACAGGAGACACCGCTCCCATTCCACCAGTATTTGGGCCAGAATCTCCTTCTCCTATTCTTTTNTAATCTTTTGCCTGTGGGAGAATTACATAGTTTTTCCCATCTGTTATTGCAAAAACTGAAACTTCAATTCCATCAAGAAACTCTTCGACTAGTACATTCTTACTTGCCTCACCAAATTTTTCTTTAAGTATCATATTTGATAATTCCTTTTTGGCTTCTTCTAGATCATCTAAAATCAATACACCTTTACCTGCTGCAAGACCGTCAGCTTTCAGAACATATGGTGAAGATATATTTTCTAGAAATTTGAACCCATTTTCAAGAGTATCTTTATTAAATGTTTCTGATTTTCCACATGGAATATTATTTCTGAACATAAATTCTTTTGAAAAGTCCTTACTCCCCTCAAGCTTCGCTCCACTTTTACCAGGCCCAAAAATTTTAATTTTTTTTAAGTCATTATCTTCTTTAAAAAAATCAACTATTCCGTTAACAAGTGGTTCTTCAGGACCTACTATTACAAGGTCTATACTTTTTTTCAGAACGCAATCTTTAACTTCCTTAAAATCATTAATATTTAAAGGGATATTAATTCCTTCAATACTAGTCCCACCGTTACCAGGAGCTATATATAGGTTGTCAGATAATTTACTTTTAGATATTTTCCACGCAAGTGCATGTTCTCTACCACCAGATCCTAGTATCATTATATTCATTCTCAAAATTATAATTAAATTATAATAAAATTGATTTAATTTTAAGTAAATGAAAAAAGTAGCAATTAGTGGTTATTTTGATCCAATTCATGTTGGACATTTAGAGTATATAGAGCTCTCTAAGAAATTAGGAGATNATTTAATTGTTATAGTAAACAATAACCATCAGTGTAAGTTAAAAAAAGGCAAACCTTTCATGGATGAGAAAGACAGGATGAAAATAGTATCTGCTCTAGAGTATGTAGACGAGGTATTTCTTTCAGTTGATAAAGACAAAACTGTATGTAAAAGCTTAGAAGAAATAAAACCAGATATATTTACAAATGGAGGAGATAGACATAATGAGGAAATTCCAGAGGCTGCAGTATGTAGAAAGTATGGTATTGAATTATTAGATGGAATGGGAAAGAAAATAAGAAGTAGCTCTGATCTTACTGGNTTAAAATCAATTTAATTTCTCTGTCTAATTAACTCATAAAGTATTACTGACGAACTTGATGATACATTTAACGACTCAATTTCACCTTTCATTGGAATTTTAGCTTTTATATCACTTATTTCAATCAAGTTCTGAGAAATGCCATCTTTCTCTGAACCTAATATTATACATACTGGACAGTTGAAGTCAATAGAATAAATANTCTCTTCACATTTTTCTGTACATGAAATAATTTTTAAACCACTTTCCTTTAGTTGATTTACAACATTTTTTAGGCTTTTTTCTTTACATATTGAAACATAGTTTAACGCTCCAGCTGATGCTTTTACTGCCTCACTAGTAATAAGTGCTGAATCCTTCTCTGGTATGATAATAGCATCAACACCTGTAGCTTCAGCTACTCTTGTAATTGCACCAAAATTTCTGGTGTCTGTGATCCTGTCAAGAACTAATATTATAGGATCTTTACCTGACTCATAGCAACGTTGAACTATTTCATTTAGAGGTTGGTAGTCAATAGGAGAGATATAGCATATTATCCCTTGGTGATTTTTTCTTGTAATCCTATTGAGTTTTTCTTTAGGAACAAAAGATAAGTTTACACTCTTATTATTTATTGATTTTTTTATTTCATTAAAAACTTCTTTAGATAAATTTTTTTGAATAAATATTTTTTCAATTGTCTTACCAGCTTTTATAGCTTCAAGCACTGGCCTTGTGCCAAATATTATGTCTTGGTTCTTCATATCTATTTCAGATGTAATATTTTACGAAGTAAATCAAAATTTTTATAATTCTTTGGTAAACTTTTTCTTTTATAATCAACTATAAATTTCATTTCATCTGAATCTAATTTATGTTTTGAAACCAATTCATTAATGAATAATTCTGAGGCTTGTTCACCCTGAATTATTTTTATTGCCTCATACCCAAGAATATGAGTTGCACTATTATTATTAATATTTTCTTTACTGTATTTGATGATATCTGAAAGATATTTTTTTGATGATGAATCACCTAGATTTTCCTTACAGTAAAATATCAAATAGTCTTGGATTCTCTCATCTGGATTATATGGTTTACCAACTCCTAGGTTTTCGGGCCACAATTTAGATTTATCTAGTATTTCTATGGCTTCTTTATAATTTCCAGAAATTATTTTTTTTATTGCTAATCCAAAGTATGCATTTGTATATAATTCCCGACCTTCACCAGCATGTTCATATGGTAAAATATGTAAATTATCTAATACTGAAATTGCTGATGAATAGCTTTCGAGTTTTACTAATGTCTTAACATAATCCATTCCAATGATGTAATTGGTTTTATCATTATTAAATGCTTTTTTTAATATGTTATTAGATAAATTATATTTTTTAGAATCGAAATAATAATTTGAGAGTGCCCTAGATATTCTCCAATTTTTATTATTTAGTGTATAAGCTTTTTTGAAATCATTTATTGGATCCACATCTAATTTTTCTAGCATCAGCCCTCTTATCAGATAAAATATAGGGTTATTTGATTTTTCTCCAATTCTAGATAATAAAACTTGTGATTCTTTATGTCTTCCTTTACCCCATAAGTTCAGAGAAAGAAGGTAGTCAAGCTTCCAATTTGGATGTAGATCTCTNGCCCAAGATAAAATTTTAATTGACTCTCTTCTAAAAGGAAATGAGAAATCAATTTTAGAATTTGTAAGGATATTTTCTAATCCTTTTTTATCATCTTTTAAGTAAGCCTTCCAGATATTATTAATTAACTCATCTGGTCCAATATCTAATATGTTGATTGCCTCGTCTACTAATCCTCTGTTATAATAACTTATTGCCAATTCTAGATAAGTCTGATATGACAGCTCGGACTGATGAGAGTTAATAATCCTTATTTTATTATCTTCATTAGTGATTGAGAGAAATTTTTCAAATGAGATAATGTGGTGTATTGGATCAATTTTTTCAATATTTTGTATAGCCAACTTATGTTCTTCTTTATTTTTAAGATATCTATTACATATAACTATAATTTCTAGTGAGGGTATATTATTAGTATTATATTCAAGAGATTTTTTAGCATAAGCTAAAGCCTTTTCATAATTTTTTTCTCTAAGAAATATGTCAGCTATTTGAGAGTAAGCATTAGATCTGTAATTTATTGATCTTGCCGCCCANCCCAATGCCTCTTTACTATTTAAATTATCACTTAATTCTTTATAAATAATACCTGCGACATAGTTTAGTGAAGCATGGTATGTATCTAANTTTAAACCTTTTTTTACTATATCNAGGCCTAGATCAAATTTTCCNATCTTAAAATAAAGTTCACCCAAGAGAGATCTGGCCTCAAGATTNTAACTATCTTCAGCTACTATTCTATTAAGTTTTTCAATTGCATTGTTATATTCACGGTAAGCAATATCTTCCTTAGCCTGCTGAAAAAGCTTTTGNTCTGTATTTTGAGATTTAGATACTTCGTCAGTTGAAAATGATCTNTCAATATTTTTTAATTTTTCAGAGTTATAGCTGATCTCTAATTCATCAATATTAATATTAAAATCTTTACTTTCATCTAAAAAAATTTTTGATGAATACACATCCATTGGACTTAGATTTATAACCTCTTCATGATAAATCTCTCCTTCTACAAAAACTTTAAGTAAAGAATTTGTCTTGATGAAAGGATTTAATTTTATAGTNATACTATCATTATTTCTGATAGTATTTAATGCTCCAAATTCAGAGGCATCAGTTAGACCACCAGTCTGTTTAAGAGGAAACCATGCNTCTTTCCATTTGTCTACCCTATAAGGTTCAAAACTTACATTTGATATTGGGTTTTGATCTTCTGCAGGAGAATATTGAACAAATAATCTTCCCGCCTGAAACTCAATATATTGTCCGTCATCGTCAGTTAACAAGTCTTCCCATATACCTCCAGCTCTAGACTGAGACCATAACCAAAGCTTCTGACCAGGAATATCCTCATAGCTTCCCCAATGACCGAATCCATAATTAGAGTCATGATAATAACCGCCAAAAAAGTCATTATATTCCCCTACAATATGATAAGATTTACTTGGGCCAAAGTCATTATTTTTATATTTTGATAGATCTCTTCCTTCATTATCAATTGGCCAACTTTTAACATTTCCATTATGTTCTAAGTACATATCTCCAGGTGTATAAAAATCCAGATCAGCTTTTGCTGGTGCAGCAGCTGTCATCCAATTATAATAAGACTGACTAGTAGGTGAGGGGTTATACCATAATGCATCAGTAATAAATGAAGCCTTACCTTCATCTACTTTAATTTCTACCCTCCACTGAGTTCTTGAAGGAAGATCTATATTTCCAACAAAACACGAAACACTGCCATCATCATTTTTCTTAAAGACATAATCAACAGGAGTAGCAGTAGAAGGGTGATGTCCAATTATACCAAAATTAAATTCTATCCCTCCTGATGTCCATGGCCCTCTCATTGAAATATTTCTGAATTTTACTACTTCATTCTTATATATGAATTCTTCTCCTGTTGACTTTTCAATTGCCCCCCATACTTTCCCTCCAAGTTCGGGCGTTACTAAAACTTTTATATGATCATTTTCAAGTTCAATCACCTTAAATTTTTTATCCGAAGAACTGATATTATACCCATCAAAAGAGAAGTAAGGGTAGATCTTATTGTTAGATATAAATATTGGGATAGGGTTTGGATCGTTAAAACCGTATGTCTTAAGTTCTTGATCGTATTCTTTTATAGATGTCTGAGATAGAAGGTTTTGTGAAGAATATAATAAGATAAAAAGAAAAATAATTTTTAATAATACTGTCTTTTTTTTTACATCCATATGAAAATATACTAAATATTTAATAACTAATTTTCATTCATTTCATCATAATGATTATTTAGAAATGATTTCATATTAATTTTACAGTATGTCGATTTTTACAACTGAAATAACTTCAGATAAAATTCCATCGGATAATCCTTTACATCATAGGCTCCTTAGTGCTTATTTTTTTGCAGAAAATTATATCATGGGAGACGTTATGGAGCTTGGATGTGGAGAGGGTAGAGGTATTAACAATATATTAAAAAAGTCAAGATCATATACTGCGGTAGACAAGATAACTGAAGCCATTAATATTTTATCAGATAAATATCCAGAACAAAAGTTTATTAGCACATCTTTTCCACCTCTAAAAAATATTAAAAGTAATTCTTTCGATAGCGTTGTATCTTTTCAGGTAATAGAACATATCCAAGATGATGATCTATTTATCAGTGAAATATACCGTATCCTTAGACCTGGAGGGATTGCATTGCTAACCACTCCAAATATAAAGATGACACTTACAAGAAACCCNTGGCATATCAGGGAATATACATCTGAAGAATTAGTTGCCTTAGCCTCAAAACACTTCTCTAGAATAGAGATAAAGGGAGTCTCTGGAAACAAGAAAGTAAAACAATATTATATGGANAATGTAAAGTCTGTACAGAAATTTAAAAATCTAGATATTTTTAATTTAGAAAAGAATCTCCCAAATTTTCTATATAAAATNCCATATGAGATATTAAATAGGTTTAATAGGGACAGTTTGAAAAAAAATGACTCAGGCTTAGTATCATCTATTTTATCATCAGACTACATCTTATCAGATGACAAGCCTGATAATTTAGATTTATTTTTAATTTTAAAAAAATAATATGAAAAGGTCATATTTATTTTTCACTCTCTTAATTTTTTTATCTAGTTGTATATCTCAAAAGAAAATATCAAAGGCCAATCGAGTTAATTCTGTTATAGGCAATGCGCGGACATATATTGGTACTCCTTACAAGTGGGGTGGGAATGATAAAAGAGGGATAGACTGTTCTGGGCTTCTAGTTAGATCTTTTGAGTCAGTTGGGATGAAGCTTCCTAGGACTACTTCTCTGCAAATAGATTTAGGAAAGAAAGTTTCCTTAAAAAAATCAAAGGAAGGAGACCTAGTCTTTTTTGCATTTGGNAAGAGCAAGAGAAAGGTAACGCATGTTGGATTAGTATCTAATCGAAAAAACAATTCTGATATTAAATTTATTCATGCTTCATCTTCAAAAGGTGTCATAGAGACTCAGTTAATTAGAGATTATTATTTAAATAGGATAAGAAAGATCAAGAGAGTTTTTTAATCTTTATTTTTTGTTAATAAGCATATTTACTATAATTTGGAAAAAATATAAACTATGAAAAATTTACTAATAATTATTATTTTGAGCATTTCACAAATTCTTTCAGCTCAGGATAAAGAAAAAAAGAAAAAATCAATAAAAGATCTAACAAAATCAAGTCAGAAAATTGATGGCTTGTTTCCAATATTTCAAGACTCGACATCGGGAGAACTAAAGATGTTAGTTTCAGAAGAACAATTAAATAAGGATTTTATTTATTTTTCACAAATTGCAGACGGTGTCACAGAGGCAGGAAGTTTTAGGGGAGCTTACGGTTCTGATGTAATTTTTCATATTCAGAAATACTATAATAAAATTGAATTTGTTGCTCCTAATACAAATTTTTATTTTGACTCAGAAAACCCTCTCTCAAGATCTCAAGAGGCAAATACAAGTCATGCTATAATCTCCAGTAATAAAATTTTAGCAGAAGAAGAAGGCAAATTTTTAATAAATGTTAATGCTCTATTTCTTTCTGAGACACTAAGTAGAGTTAAGCCGCCTAAGAGACCAGGCTCTTCTCCAAATAGATTTAGTTTAGGAAGTTTTGATAAAGCTAAGTCTAAGGTTAGAGAGATTAATAATTATCCTGAAAATACAAATCTAAAGACAGAGTATGTTTACAAAAACCCTAATGTTTTAAATGGAGGCTCTGAGGCAGTTACAGATGCTAGATATGTTTCCATACAGGTATTTCACTCTATGATGAGCATGCCTGAGGAAGGATATGAAATCAGACATGATGACCCTAGAGTTGGATATTTTCTAACTTTTGTAAATGATATGACAGAGACTGGAACAACAAATTACAGGGATATGGTAAACAGGTGGAGGCTTGTGAAGAAAAACCCTGAACAAGAAATTTCAGAACCTGTAAAGCCAATTACATGGTGGATAGAAAATTCAACCCCGCACGAGTGGAGAGAAACTATAAAAGATGGGGTTCTTGCTTGGAACGAAGCATTCGAGAGAGCTGGATTCAAAAATGCATTGGAAGTAAAAGTACAACCTGATGATGCTGATTGGGATGCTGGTGATATAAGGTATAATGTTCTTAGGTGGACATCATCTCCTAATCCGCCTTTCGGTGGGTATGGACCTAGTATGACAAATCCGAGAACCGGAGAGATTATTGGTGCTGATATAATGTTGGAGTTTGTACATTTCACTAATAGAGTATTTTATAACAAATTAGTTGGAGATGCTTCTCAGAATATGGACTTGGAGAATGAGTCAAACTCCTCAGATCACGATCATAAGTTCTACTGTTCAATGGGTCACCTGATGCATGAAAATTTATTATTTGGGAGGACGTTTCTTGAGATGATGGATGCTTCTGACTATGACCTCGATAGAATAGAGAAAGAGGGATTAAAGTCTTTAATTATGCATGAAGTAGGTCATACCCTTGGTCTAAATCATAATATGAAAGCAAGTCAGCTTTTTACTCCCTCAGAACTTTATGATGCAGATTTTATTGAAGGAAAGGCTCTTACTGGTTCTGTAATGGACTATGCTGGGATTAACCTTACCATGGACAAAGCCGCACAAGGTCAGTACTATGACATGGCACTTGGTCCTTATGATATATGGGCAGTTGAGTTTGGTTATAAACCTTTTGATAGTGATTCTGAAAGAGAAGAAATTCTTTCAAGGTCAACTGAACCAGAACTAATTTTTGGGAATGATGCTGATGACATGAGATCTCCTGGTAAAGCGATTGACCCAAGGGTAATGACTGGAGACTTGTCTAATGATCAGATAACATATTCAGTTGACAGGTTTAAACTTGTAAATAAGATGATGGGAGAAATAGTTTCAAAATTTAGTGTTAAGGGAAATACATACGAAGACTTAAGAAGAGCTTACTACACTCTAAACTCTCAGGCAGCAAGGGCAGGAGACGTAATATCTAGATTTATTGGAGGAGTTTATGTGGACAGGTCAACTATAGGACAGGAAGGTGGTCAGAACCCATATACTCCAGTCAGTTATGTTGANCAGAAAAGAGCCATGAATGCTCTTAATTCTTATGTGTTTGCTCCGAATGCTTATAAAGCTCCTGATGGAATATATAATTTATTAGCAAGACAAAGGAGAGGTTTTGAATTCTTCTCTGGTCCTGAGGATCCAAAGATACACGACCAGGTTCTTAGCTACCAGACTAGAGTACTGGCACATATAATGCATCCGAATACTCTACAGAGAATGATTGACTCTGAATTGTATGGAAATCAGTATTCACTGTCTCAGTTTATGGNGGATTTAAATAATGCCATGTTCAAAGAAGATATCTCTTCTGATGTGAACTCATTTAGACAGAATTTACAGGCAGTATATGTTACTAGGTTGATAGACATGCTTAATGGAAAGTCATCCGGAAGATTTAAGGTACCTGCAAAGTCAATGGCTATATATAATTTAGAAGAAATCTCGAAGTGGTTAAAGAAACCAGCTGGAAATAAAGCTTCAGTTGCTCACAGAAATCATATAAAGCACTTAATTACTAACGCTTTAAGCGAGATTTAATTTTAAATTTATATTTTAATCATGAAAAACATCATTTTATTTATATCAATTGTATTAANATCATCATGCACATCTTCAAATCAAGAATGTGAGACTGTAGCTAACGGTTTTATTGATGGGGTAGACGGCCAGGTTACTATGGGATCTCAGTCTTCTGTAGAAATTTTTAATGAGNTAGATAAGGCATGGGCTGAATTAGATTATGACAAACTTAAAACATTTGTTGCTGAAGGAGCTGAGATGAAATTTGCGGATGGTGGCCTTGCAGTAGGTCCCGATGCTTTTATCGAATATATCAAGAANTGGGTTACTGAAGTTGAAGAAGAGAAGGGAAATGAGTACAAATGGAATACAGACTATGCGTTTTCACTTGCTGTTACTTCAGTTGAAGGTGACTGGGTTAATGCGCAGTTTACATCTACTCATACAAATCCAGAATCAGAGTTAGAGGCAGAAGTTTTTTATGAATTTTATCATATAGTAGATGGTAAAATTCAGGAATGGTCTCAATTTAAAAGAGACGTTTTAAGGTAAACACTCTCTTTAGGAAAATAGCTTCATTTTGCTAGAGTGTTAATTGTTATTCTCAAGGGTCACTAAATTAAAGTACTTTTAGGTTTACATTTTAAACCTATTTGGTGTACATATTATTATATGTTACTACTAGGGAATACTCCTCTCGTAAGCAAACCCTCCTTTACTCCCTGATGACCATGAAGTAAACTTAACACTAATATAAGTGCTGTGATCTTCAAGGTATAAAACTAAGTTTTTTCCAACGACTTCTTTTGGCTCTCCCACAGCAGTTCTGAAATCATTAAAAGATAATTGATCAATTTCATCAAGAGTTCCAATAGCCCATTTGGTTCCAAGTGGACTTTTATTTTTATCTGCTGCTGATTCTTTGGCTATATTATAAATTTGACCACCAGAATTCCCTCTTGTTATCCATACAAGATCTGTAATTCTATCTTGAGCTAATGCAGAGTTTGGATCAGCTCCATCTGCTTTTTCAAAAGTAATTTTACCTCCGTTCCATATAGTATATTCTGGTTCGGGATCTACATGATCTACTTTATCATCGCTACAAGAAATGAAGAATAATAACGGCAATAAAAATAATAGATATAAGTTGATTTTATTCATATGTTTGTTTTTTATAAACCTAAATCATAATATATAAGATAACAACTTATTTAAAATCCTTTTTATTTTTTTCTTCTCCTTTTGGCCCATATTTTAGTATAACAAAAGTTGTTTTTTGACACTTATTTGACAGTTTTGCTTAAACATTACATTTATAGTAACACATAAGTGTATGACAATCAAATATTTGGGGCCATAGCTCAGCTGGCTAGAGTGCTTGACTGGCAGTCAAGAGGTCGAGGGTTCGACTCCCTCTGGCTCCACTGTTTAAGCCCTTTATTAGAGGGGTTTATTCTTTAAACTTCTTTAAAAAGGTTTCTTTATCTATTGACATAACATTGTTTTCTTTAAGATTTTTAAAATTATTAATTAATATTGCTGAAAATGAAGATATGAGTGATATCATCATTACACTTTCAAATCAACTTGAGTCAGGGTGGATGAAGGCCTTACCTAAAAATTAAATTGATAAATAGTTTGAAATATTTTAAAATAAAATTTTATTTAACCAAAAAAGTTTTTTCGTTATCGTTCATATTAATATTTACTTCTTCACTTTCACTTGCTCAAATAATATCTACCGATAGGCCTGACCAAACTGAAGGGACCCATGTTCTTTTAAAAGATAAATTTCAAATTGAGTCTGGATACTTAATAACTGATTCGGATAATTACCTGAATACACTTTTAAGGTATGGAGTCTTAAATAAAATTGAGTTAAGAATAAACTCTAATTTGATAACTGGATTAGTAAATAATGAGAGAAGTACAGCATTTGGTAACCTAGAGCTTGGATTGAAATTTAATATTTTTAATAATATTAATTCATCAACTAAAGTCTCATTTCTCTCTCATGTCTCGTTACCAAATAAAAGGGAATTTTCAAATCAAGACCCAATCTCTTTAAATAGAATTTTATTGTCTCATGACCTGACAGAATCTTTTCAGATTGGGTATAACTTAGGTTATAATATAGGGTTTAATAATCATATCAATAATTTTATTTACACGTTAGTATTTTCAAAAAGTATTCAGAAATTAGGAATATTTGTTGAAGTTTTTGGTGAAGAAAGTTCAGGGGTCTCAAAATCTTACTGGGACGCAGGAGTAATTTATCCTTTTTCAGATACCTTGCAAGCTGATTTTTCCTTTTCAAGAGGTATTAACAACAATTCAAATTATATCAATTTTGGTATATCCTTAAATATATAGTTTCAACTATTTATTTATATTTATCAACTGATAGCCTTGGTTAATTTTAAATCTAATTGTATAATCTTCAAAATCATTCTTCTTGTAATTCAGTAATTATTACATTTAGAATATGAAAAATCTAATTCTACTTTTATTCTTACCACTTTTATCGATTGGGCAGGGCAATTCTCAAATAACATATTATGGGAAAGATTTTTTTAGACTTGAAGGAACTCTAATTCCTGATTCACTTAAAGAAAATCGTTACGACAGGTTACCTTTTTCTTATAAAAATATTGTAAGAAAACCTGTATGGGATTTATCAAAATCTTCGGCTGGTTTGTCTATTCGGTTTATTTCTAATTCNTCAAGTATAAGTGTAAAATGGAAAATTTTAAATGATTTTACAATGAACCATATGCCTGAAACTGGGATTAAAGGTGTGGACTTATACTATAAAAGTGAAAATGGATGGCAATATTTAAATACCGGTCGTCCACAAGGAATTGATAATGAGTATCTTCTAGTAGATAATATGACTGAAAAATCAAGAGAATTTAAAATATTTCTCCCTCTTTATGACGGTATTGAAAATATTGAAGTTGGAATTAATTCAACCACNTTTATAAAAAAGGTTGAAAAGAATATAAAAAAACCAATAATTTTTTATGGAACTAGTATTACCCAAGGCGGTTGTGCGTCTAGACCAGGAATGGCTCATACCAACATCATATCCAGAAAGCTAGATATTGATGTTATAAATTTTGGATTTAGTGGAAATGGGAGGATGGAAGAACCTATTGCTAAACTAATTTCTGAGTCAGATCCAGTATTTTATGTTATAGAATGTATGCCGAATATGATTAATCCTGAAAATGTTTCTAAGAATACAATTCCGCTTGTAAATACCATAAGAAAAAAGAATCCTGATTCTCCAATTATCTTTATAGATTTATTTAAAACAACTTTTTTAGTTTTGGACAANAAAGCNCANAAANANACAGAAGCTATGAATTTAGCATTAAAACATGAATACCAAAAGATGATAGATATTGGTTATAAAAATATTTTTTATGTAGAGAGTGAAAATGCACTAGGACTTGACCAAGAGGGAACAGTTGATGGTGTTCATTTTACTGATTTAGGCTTTATGAGATATGCAGACTTTTTATTAGAAAANTTTGAAGATTTTGAATTAATTGATTTTAAAAAGATCCCTAAACCATAGCTATGTGTTCTTCTTTTAATTCAGTAATTTCTTATATTTAATTNATGAAGAAATATCTNATTAAATATACCCTTGAGTTTATTGTAATTGTTACTGGAATATCACTTTCATTCTGGATTAACGAATGGGATAATAATAGGATGAATAGTGATAAGGAATTATATTTTTTAAATGGTTTAAAAAATGATTTAGAAAAACAGCTTAATTCTTTAAATAATTATAATGAATTCAGTAACCAGACAATTGATTATGGAGCTTCAATTCTGGAAGATTATTCTATTTTTGAAACTTTATCAAAAACTGATAGTCTAAATATTAAGCTTAGCAGATTGATGTATTCCAGGTCTTATCCTGAGATCAATACAACCTTTAATGAATTAAAAAGTACAGGTCAATTTAATTTGTTTAAAGAAAAACTATTAGCCTCTAAGGTTATAAAATATTATCAAGATTCTGAAAATTATAAAAACAGGTTAACTAAGAATATAGATATTGTGTATTACAATGAAATATTTCCAATTATTAAATCTTCAATTATTATTGATCCCAATAATTTTGGATATGAAAACAAAAAAATAAATATATTAGGAATAGAAAAATCACTTAATATTATTTTAAATAATTCAAAAAAAGAATTTGAATTAGCTAATGCAATCAGTTTGAGAATTGTGGTTGCTAATACTAATAAAGCTTATATTGAAATTATGATAAAAGAGGCGAAAATATTATTAGATATGATAAATAATGAATTAATTAAATATTGAGCCTGTATTANTGNTATATTCNTTTCATNATTCTNAATATNAATTTTGATNAAACATTATTNATTCTANNTCCTTTATNTTTNATATTNGTATATTGTAATCTATTCTTATTCAATTTAAAACACNATAATATCGAGCATCCAAAGTTTTCTAAAGCAAAAGGTAATNAATTCTCAAAATCTTTGAGAAAAAAAGTAAANACATACTTTAAGACAAATAATATTAGTAAAAATGCTAATAATAGTATGATTATAAAGACTTTTATAATGCTTACAATATTTTTATCTCCCTTTATAATCTTAAGCTTAGGAATCGTNAATAGCTCCTGGATTGTTTTCTTATTATATATTATAAGTGGTATTGGAATGGCTGGTATTGGAATGGCTGTTGGGCATGATGCTATTCACGGATCTTACTCAAAAAACAAAAAAATTAATAAACTTGTTGGTTATTCTTTCAATCTAATTGGAGCTAGTTCAAAAGTTTGGGAGATTCAACATAATGTACTCCACCATACTTATCCTAATATTGATAACGCTGATGATGATATTAATACTCCNTTTTTTCTTCGATTTTCACCTAATGCTAAAAAGTATTGGATTCATAAATTTCAGCATATATATATCTGGTTTTTCTATGCCCTTTCTACTTTATTATGGGTAACTGCTAAAGATTTTATTAGAATTAATAGGTACCATAATATGGGCTTTTTAAATAAAAAAAATGAATTTAGAAATGCAGTTTTNGGTATTATCGGATGGAAAATTTTCTACTATTCTTTTGCTCTTATTTTGCCATTAATTGTTTTAGAATTACCATGGTGGCATATAGTATTAGCCTTCTTGACAATGCATATGTTTACAGGACTATTTATTAGTTTAGTATTTCAAGTCGCACATATTACGCCAAGTTCTGAGTTTCCTTTGCCTGACGAAAATGGTCTAATAGCTGGTGATTGGTCAACTCATCAGTTTGCAACTACTGCTAATTTTTCTCCTAAATCTAAATTATTCTCTTGGTTTATAGGCGGTCTGAATTTCCAGATAGAACATCATCTATTGCCATTGGTTTGTCATGTTCATTACAAAGAATTATCTAAAATTGTTTCAGAAACAGCTAAAGAATATGATATGCCATATAACTCTAATAGAACTTTTTTAGATGCTATAAAAGTCCATGCTCAAATGATATATAAATTGGGTAATATGGATCAGAAATTTGCGTAGCTAAACGCTTCATTATATGAAGATATTAAATCATACACCTGATATTTTTCTTTTTTCTTGAATCTTGAAGATTGACATATGAGAATACTTTTAATTATTTTCTTATTAGTATCATTTAAATCCTTAGGTCAAAGTTTTGATTTAATTAACCCTGAAAAAAATGTTGGTTTAAAAAATTGGAATATTGTTAATGATGATGTCATGGGTGGAATTTCAAAATCGTACCTGTCATTAAGTGATGAAAATAACTTAGTTTTTATAGGATATTTATCTCTAGAAAATAATGGTGGATTTGCTTCATCAAGATTAAGATTTACTAAAGAAACTTTAACTGGTGTTAAATCTTTTAAGATAAAATTCAGAGGAGATGGTAATATTTATAAATTAAGACTTAATCAAAATAACAGACGCGCCTCTTACTCTTTTGATTTTAAATCTTTTAAAGATAAATGGGTTGAAATGGATATTGATATTGAGGATTTTAAACCTTTTTGGAGAGGTTACTCTTACAATAATTATCCTGCTTTAGATATTAAAGAAATAAATTCACTGGGCATACAAATTTCTGATAAACAAGAAGGGGAATTTAAATTAGAAATAAAATATATTAAAGCAATCTACTAATAAAGTGAAAAACTAATTATTCTACTAATGTTTATTTCATTTGATTATAAACTCTAAGCACCTCTCATATCTGAAATTTGACTTTTTACTTGAATCTTGATAGATTGTAGGTATGAGTAAAAACAAAATAACAAGACGTTCATTTATCAAAAAATCAGGTGTTGTAACGTCTTTATTTTCTTTATCTTCTCCTTCAATTTTTCCTAGTTCTACTGATGATAATAGGATTATTGTAGTAGGTGCTGGTTTAGCAGGTTTGTCAAGCGCATATGAATTAGATAAGGCAGGGTATAATGTCATTCTAGTAGAGGCAAGGTCTCGTCCGGGAGGAAGGGTAAGTACTTATAGAGACCAATTCTCAGATAATCTTTATTCCGAAATGGGTGCTGAGTATGTGGATAGTACGGATATGTATGTTCAAGATTATTGTAGAAAGTTCAATTTAAAGATACTTCCTGCCAAACAATATGATGGTGTGAATGTTAGGGATAATA
>NZUF01000028.1 GCA_002696995.1 Flammeovirgaceae bacterium
ATTGATGAGATAGCAAGAGATTATGGAGTAAAATCATATTCTACACTTACAGGTTTTAAGTATATAGCTGAACTAATAAAAAATAAAAATGCTGAAAAGTTTATAGCAGGTGGAGAGGAAAGTTATGGTTATCTCGTTAATGATTTTGTCAGAGACAAAGACGCAATTATTTCATGTGCTTACATATGTGAAATTGCTAACTGGGCCAAAGACAATGGTAAATCTTTAAATGACATTCTAGAAGAAATTTATGATACATATGGTTTTTTCAAAGAAAAACTATATACCATCAAAATGGAGGGGATTTCAGGAAGTAATAGAATAAATGATATTATGGAAAAATATAGAAGTACTCCACCTCTAAAAATATTTGGAGATAAGGTTAAAGAAGTAATTGACTATAATAAGAGAGTAAAAAATCCAATAATTAATGTTAAATCAAATGTTATTCAATTAATTTCAGAAAAAAATTATTCTATAACTTTGAGACCATCTGGAACAGAACCAAAAATTAAGTTTTATTTCAGTTTATCTGGTGATAATAGTGAAGAAAATAAAAATAAATTATCTAATCTTATTGATAAAGAAATTTTAAATATCAAAAATAACTATGAGTAGTTTAAATAAATTATCTTCTTGGAAAGAGATTGGTAATCATACTAATAAGATTACAGAAAAATCCTTAAATGAGATCTTCATGGAAGATAAGGATAGNTTCAATAAATTTTCTATTCNAGAAAANGANCTNCTTCTAGATTNTTCAAAAAATCATATAGATGATAAAATGATGNAATTATTTTCTCNNCTATTNGTNGANATTGATCTCAAAGGTAAAATACATGATTTATTTAATGGTGAAAANATTAATACCTCAGAAAANAGATCTGTATTACACTTNCTCTTAAGAGGNANNTNTACNTCAAAAACTAAAGANTTATATGANAATNATGTNAAAAAAGGTCTTGANAAGTTAAAATNATTTTCAAAAAAATTCNAAAATGGNGANNTAAAAGGTTNTTCTGGAANAATAATTAAAAATGTNATNAANATAGGTATTGGNGGATCTGATTTAGGACCAAAAATGATATGNGANGNNTTAAAATATTACTCTAATAGAANTNTNANTAATTANTTTATATCTAATGTCGANCCCAGCAATCTTTCTGAAGTATTACTTGATATCGATCCNGAAGAATCAATTTTTATTATTTCATCAAAATCTTTTGGTACAATTGAGACACTAAAGAATGCNAATGTNTGCAAAAATTGGTTTNANNATNNATCNAANANTAGNNAAAGTCTNAAAAAGCATTTTTTTGGAGTNACTGCTAANACTAAAANAGCAAAAGANTTTGGNATAGAAGAAAATAATATTTTTCCAATCTGGGACTGGGTTGGNGGAAGNTACTCTTTATGGTCATCNGTAGGTTTACCAATNATATTAAAAATTGGATTTGAAAATTTNGANATGTTANTAAATGGAGCAAATGAAATTGANAATCATTTCAAAGAGCAGCCTTTCAATAAAAATATTCCNGTTGTACTAGCATGTTTAGGTATNNTATATAATAATTTTCATAATTGTGAAACACATGCNATTTTCCCTTATGACGATTACCTAAAATATTTACCTATGTACTTACAGCAAGCAGATATGGANAGTAATGGTAAAAATATATCAAAAGATTCATNAGAAGTAAATTATAATACTGGGCCTATANTATGGGGTGATGTAGGAACAAATGGNCAGCATTCTTTTTTNCAACTTATTCANCAAGGNACNAAAAAAATNNCTTGTGATTTTATTGGNTTTATAAACTCTAATAATGANAAAGGAGAATTACATGAAATATTACTATCTAATATGGTTGGTCAGACNATGGCATTAATGAAAGGAAAAAATATCCTGGAGGTAAAAGAAGAACTTGGANATGAGAGTAAGTACACTAATTATGAAATTCTTAAAAATTCTAANGTGTTTAAAGGAAANAAACCATCTAATACATTNCTATTTNATAAACTTACTCCTTATAATCTAGGTAGATTGATTGCTATATATGAACATAAAATTTTTGTCCAAGGTTGTATATGGAATATAAATAGCTTTGATCAGTGGGGAGTAGAATTAGGCAAGGTGTTATCTGATGNAGTTTATGAAAAAATTAAAAATAAAGATAGNTCTGACATTGATAATTCTACAAGAGGTCAATTAGACTTTATAGAAAAATTTAGGCAATAATANANCCTGCAATATTTCCNGTTAAAAGNGTAGCTAGTGTNGCTGCTAATAATGCTCTTAAACCTAATTTTGATATATCTTCCTGTCTTGAAGGAGCCATNGAACCAATACCTCCTATCTGAATAGCTATAGAACTAAANTTAGCAAATCCACATAGAGCATANGTTGAAATCAANATTGATTTTTCAGATAAAAGACCTGCTGATTTCATCTCTGCTAAATTNACATATGCTATAAATTCATTGAGAACAAATTTTTGACCCAAGAGACTACCTACTAAAACAGTTTCATCCCAATTAATNCCTATCATGAAAGCAAATAATCTAAANACTTGGCCTANAANAAANTCCATGGATANTTTATTAAANTGCCCATTAGANGATGCTTTAATCCAATCATTAATTGATNTTATATCTCCAAAAAATTCCAAAAAATAATTAAGCATATAAACNACAGCAAGAAAAGCTAGTAACATAGCTGCAATATTTAAAGCTAATTTTAACCCATCTGAAGCNCCTTTTGCCAGNGCNTGTATNGCATTTGANCCTAAATCTTCATTTGATAAATCTAAATTATTNTTNATACTATTATTNTTATTTTCNGGTTGAAATATCTTAGAAATNACAATTCCAGCTGGTGCATTCATTATTGATGCAGTTAATAAAATTGTAGCAAATTTTAAAGATTCATCAGAATCTGATCCACCTAATAAAGCAACATATGCAGCAAAAACACCACCAGCTATAGTTGCCATCCCACCAGTCATCANACACATTAATTCTGATTTTGTCATATTTTTAATGTANGGTTTAACAAGTAATGGAGCCTCAGTCTGACCTAAAAAAATNTTTCCAGCTGCAGATAATGATTCAGCTCCTGAGAGTTTCATTGTCTTAGACATTATCCATGCAATAGATTTGACAATAATTTGGAGAAATCCCATATAATATAAAAATGCACTTATTGCTGAAAACAATATCACAACAGGTAATGCTGAAAAAGCAAATCCATTAAAAGANGCGTCTGGAAATAGAAATANAGTACCNTCTTTAGAAAAACCAATTAATAAAACAAAAAACTTACTAATACCACTAAATATAGATTCGACAAAAGGTACATTAGTAATTAAAATTGCAAAAATTAACTGCAAGACAATTCCTGAAAGAACTAGTCTCCAATTAATACTTTTTTTATCAGATGATAATAGGTAGGCAATAGAAATAATAAAAATAAAGCCAATTACAAACCTAATTAAATCCATTAGTTTCTTCTTTTAATTTCATCCCTAACTCTTGCTGCAAATTCATAGTTCTCTTCAGCAATTGAATTAGTTAATTTTTTATTAAGTTCTTTAANAGAAAAATCTTTAAGGGTTTTTACTTTTCCTTCATCATTAACTTTTTTATCTACCTCAGCCTCATCAAAAATTATTCCAGCCTCATCTAATACCCTTTCATCAACGTATATATTTGCTTTATATCTTATAGCAATTGCAATAGCATCAGAAGGTCTTGCATCGATACTGTGTTTTTTAGTAGAATCTGATATAATTATTTTAGAGAAAAATACTCCGTCTTTAATATCAGTNATAAGAACTTCATTAACNACAAAGTTTATTTTTTTCAGAAANGATTTAAAAAGATCATGAGTCATTGGTCTATTTGGAACTATTTTTTCTATTTCCATTGCAATTGACTGAGCTTCAAACATTCCAATTATTATAGGTAATCTTCTATCTCCTTTATTTTCTTTTAATACTAAAGCAAAAGATCCAGTTTGNGAATCGACACTAGATGATAANCCCAAAATATCTAACTTAACTTTTTTCATTCTAACCTAGAGAATTTAAGATTTTAGGTACTACNTCAAAAGCNTCACCAACTATACCATAATCAGCNGCTTTAAAAAAAGGTGCTTCAGGATCATTATTTATTACTATAATGGTTTTTGATGAATTAACACCTGCTAAATGTTGAATAGCCCCTGAAATTCCAATTGCAAAATAAATTTTNGGNGATATTTTTAAACCAGTTTGTCCNACGTGCTCATGATGAGGTCTCCANCCAGCATCAGAAACTGGTTTACTACATGCAGTGGCCGCATTTAATTTTTTTGCGAGATCTTCTATCATTTNCCAATTTTCTGGACCTTTTAGTCCCCTACCAGCAGAGATAACTACATCAGCATCATTTAGAGAAATATCTTCCTCAATAAATTTTTGTTCTAATATCTCAAAACTTATATTTTCAGTGGTCTTAGAATCAACTTTTATTATATCAACTTTTTTATCAAAATCTTGTGACTCAACAATATTTTTATTCAACAAGTAAATACATGAATCATTATCATTAATCATATGTGACTCTGCTTTTCCAGTAAAAATAGAAGATGAAATTTTACCATTCTTCTCTATTNTTANTACATTAGAAGCAATAGGAAAATTTAACTTAGTTGAAATTTTTGAAGATAATTCTTTAAAAGTATTTGAACTTGGAGAGAAAATAGTTTTAATACCATTATTNNTAATTACTTCTTCAATAGCAGAATAGTTATTGAAATCATCTATCACAAATATTTTATCAAAACCTTTACTNCCTAATGATGAAATNTAAGTTTCATCATCATTTGAAGTAANNCCATANACCTCATTTTTCAATTCATTTGCTATAGTTGCAGCTTGAGAAGATGACTCACTNATTANATTCNTATTAAATTCTATAAAAACTAAAGNTGACATTATAAATTTTTAAGTTTTAATTCATCAATCAGTAACTCTAAATTATCCTTATCAATATATTTTATCTCCTCTTTTTCTGGAGGAAGTGTANACTTATCNAGCTTTAAAGATGCTTTAACTTCAATAGGTTCAATAANAGATAACTCCTTTGATCTAGCATTCATTATACCNCTCATATTTGGAATTTTCCATTCTGCAATAGGTTCCTGNCAACCTAATATTAAAGGNAGATTTGCTTTTATTTTCTCAATACCTGATTCAGTCTCTCTCTTAATTATCACACTTTTATCATTCTCAANATCTAAATATGTAACNGGNTTNAAAGTCTGAATATTAAGTATAGAACCAGATAAATAATGAACTAATCCNGAATTGTAGTCAATTGATTCTTTACCCATTAAAATCAAATCAAAATTATTTTTTTTGATGAAGCTAGCNATATTATNTGCTACAAAATTTGAGTCAATAGGTTCTGAATTNATTCTATATGCCCTATCAGCACCAATAGCTAACCCTTTCCTTAACAANGGATCATTTTCTGAAAGACCAACATTAAGTAGGCTTATATCAATTTCAGANTTTTTTTCTTTNAACTCNACAGCCCTNGCTAGTGCATAATCTTCATATGGNCCNATAATAAACTGAACATTTTCAGAATTAAATTTATTTTTATCANTAAAAGAAATTTTTGATGTAGTATCTGGAACACAAGAAATACAAACTAAAATTTTCATATATCAGAATGGGTCACTTTTATTTTGATCAAAACCACTATTAGCTTTGCTTTGAAATTTATTAGTTTCATTACCATCTAATGAGGACATATCAGCAAATTTCGCAAATCTTTCAATGAATTTAAGTTTTACTTTTCCGGTTGGTCCATTCCTGTTTTTTCTTAATAATATTTCTGCAACTCCTGCAGTTAAATTACCATCTTCATCTTCAGTTATATCATATCTATCTGCTCTATATATAAATAACACCATATCTGCATCTTGCTCTATTGAACCAGACTCACGAAGGTCTGATAATACTGGTCTCTTATCTCCTCCCCTAGTCTCTACAGCTCTACTTAATTGAGATAATGCCAAAACTGGAACATTAAGTTCTTTAGCAATTGCTTTTAAAGACCTAGAAATTGATGCAATCTCTTGCTCTCTATTTCCTGATGACTTCCCATATTCACCAGTCATTAGCTGAAGATAATCAACAATTATACACTGAATATCATGCTGAGACTTTAATCTCCTTGATTTCGCCCTTAATTCCAAAATACTAAGAGCTGGGGTATCATCTATAAATATTTTAGCATTATTTAATTGATCAGTCTTATGTAATAGCTGCTGCCACTCATAATCTTTTAAGTTTCCTTTCCTTATTTTATCACTGTCTAACTCTGCTTCTGATGAAATTAATCTATTAACTATCTGAAGTGAAGACATTTCTAAAGAAAAAATAGCTATCGGTTTTTCATGATCAATTGATGCATTTCTCATCATTGAAAGAACAAAAGCTGTCTTACCCATGGAAGGCCTTCCAGCAATTATAACAAGGTCAGATGGTTGCCAACCAGATGTAATATTATCTAAATCAATAAAACCTGATGGAACACCAGTAATGCCATCTTTTCTGGATTTTTTAGATTCCAATTCATCTATAGCTTCTTTCATTATTCCTTTAACTTGTGAATAATTTTTCTTAATATGAGACTCTGAAATATCAAAAAGTGATTGTTCAGTATGATCTAGAAGGTCAAATACATCAGTTGTATCTTCATACGCTTCTTTTTGAATTTCTCCAGAAACTTCAATTAATTGTCTTTTAATAGATTGTTCTAATATAATCCTTGCATGGTATTCAATATTAGATGCAGAATTAACTCTGGTAGTTAGTTGTGTAACATAATATGCACCNCCAACAAAATCTAACTTTCCATTTTTCTTTAATTGTGTAGTTACCGTTAGAAGATCAATAGGCTCAGAATTATTAAATAAATCAATTATTGATTGATATATTTCTTTATTAGCATCTTTATAAAAATTATCAGGTTTTAAAATATCTATGACATCAGTCAGAGCATTTTTTTCTAACATTAAAGCACCTAGTACAGATTCTTCAAGATCTAGAGCTTGAGGTGGTAATTTTCCAAGATCAAAATCCTTTCCAAGAGCGACACTTCCTCTTGTACTTTTAGATATAAAACTTTTATTTTCTTTCACTAAAAAATATTTGAACAAACCTATAAAAAAATTAAATGTTCAACGGACAAATAACTCTTTACTTTTCCATATGTTATCAACAAAATAAAGTTATTGAAATTATATTGTTCTGAGTTTTAAATATTCATATTTTTGATAATTATGCAAGAACAAAAAAAGAAAAATATTCACATCATTTCTATAGGAGGTAGCATAATGCATGATCTAGCAATTAATTTAAAAAAAAGTGGAAATAATATTTCAGGAAGTGATGATATAATATATAATCCTTCTAAATCTAGACTTGAAAAAAACGATATTCTTCCAAAAAAATTAGGTTATTATAAGAATAATATAAATAATAAAATTGATTTAGTAATAACTGGAATGCATACTAAAAAAAATAATATCGAATTAATTGAAGCACAAAAAAAAGGTATTCCTATAAAATCTTATCCTGAATATATTAGAAAATTATCTGAAAACAAACATCGGGTGGTAATAGCAGGAAGCCATGGTAAAACAACAGTTACATCCATAATAATGCATGTACTAAAATATAATAAAGTTGAATTCGATTATCTAATAGGTGCAAAAGTTAAAGGGTTTGAAAGTAATATTAAAATATCAGATTCTCCAATAATTATAATTGAAGGAGACGAATATTTAACTAGCCCAATTGATAAAGACCCAAAGTTTTTAAAGTATGAACATCATCTTTTACTTTTAAATGGAATAGAATGGGATCATTATAATGTCTATAATAGTCATAAAAAATATGTNAAACAGTTTAATAAACTTGTANACANCACTCCAAAGGGAGGTGAAATTATTTATTTTGAAGAAGATGAAGAAATAAGTAAAATTATTGAAGAATATAAAGATGAAAATACAAATCTTATATCATTTGCTCATGAAAATTTTAAAGTAAATAAAAATGAAACAGTAATTATTGATGATGATAATAAACTTATTAAACTAAAAATTTTTGGTAAACANAATATGCAAAATTTNGCNGGNGCAAAAATTGTTTGTGAGAAATTAGGAATAAAAAANAAACACTTNTACAAGNCTATTCNNACATATGAGTTGCCTGANAGAAGACTAGAAAAAATATTTGATGGAAAAATTAAAATTTTTAAAGATTTTGCTCANTCTCCATCAAAATTAAANGCAACTATAAGTGCAGTNAAAANTCAGNATCCTAATAANCTNTTAGTNATATATGAATTACATAGCTCAAGTAGTTTAGATATTAATTTNTTAANAAATTANAAGGATAGTTTATCAGAATCAAGTTTTACTATCATCTATATATCTGAAGATAAAAAAGATTTTGATTTAAAAGAGAAGTTTTTAAAAGAATGTTTTAATGAAAAAAAAATACTCCTTGTAAAAAATAAAATTGATCTCATCAATACAATCAAAAAACCTAAATTTAAAAACCTAAATAAGTTAATAATGTCTTCAGGAAACTTTGATAATGTTGATTTTAATGAATTAACAAAATGATAATAAATAAGCCATTAGTAGTTTTTGATATTGAGACAACTGGTTTAGATATTATTCAAGATAGAATTATTGATATAACANTAATAAAAATAAATACTGATAAATCACAAATTGACAAAAANTATAGAGTTAATCCAACAGTTAAAATTTCTAACGAGAGTAGCAAAATTCATGGTATTTATGAGGAAGATATTTTAAGATGCAAAACATTTAAAAGCTATGCTAAAGAAATTTTTCATTTCATTAAAGGGTGTGACTTGGGTGGTTTTAATATTTTAAAATTTGATTTACCAATCTTAATTGAAGAACTTTTAAGATGTGATATTGAACTCCCTCTTAAAAATGTTAAAATAGTTGATGCATTAAGAATTTATCATCTAATGGAGAAAAGAAATTTAACTGCTGCATATAAATATTATTGTAATAAAAATTTAGAAAATGCTCATGATTCACATGCAGATACAATTGCAACATTAGAAATAATAAAAAAACAAGTTGAACTATATGAAAATATGGATGTGATTGATAATAAAGGAAATACTTTAGGTAAAATTTCAAAAAATGTAGACTCAATAGGTTCAATTATTAGTAATAATATNGTAGATCTTTCTGGAAGAATAATAAAAAATTCAGAGAGTGTTAAAGTATTTAATTTTGGAAAATATAAAAANCAATNTGTTAATAAGGTNTTTAAATCTAATCCAGAATATTACCATTGGATAATGAAAAGTAATTTTCCTNTTGATACNAAAAAAAAATTTACTGAGATTAAATTAANAGNTATCAAAAAATAATTATATCTCTATTTAAATNATCAAAAGNTTTAATTTTAANATTTAAAACATCACCTCTAATTATATCNCTACAAATTTCAGGCCATTCAATAAAGCAATAATTACCTGAGTCTATATAATCTAAAAAATCTATTTCTATCAATTCTTCTTTTGACTTTAATCTATATAAATCAAAATGATAAATTTTATTATTTTCATCAATATTATATTCATTAACTATATTAAATGTGGGACTTAAGACTTTATCCTTAATATGTAGAAAGTCACAAAAAAATTTAACNAATGTAGTTTTACCTGACCCTAAATTCCCTTCCAATAATATAATCTTGATATCTGTTGAGATTATATATTCAACAACCTCTTTATAATCAGATATTGATTTTTTTTTAAAAGTTTTCATTGAGGGTTTTTAGGTGATAATTCAATAAAAGGTATAATCATCTCTTCCATAGAAATTCCACCATGCTGGAAAGTATCCTTAAAGTTTTTAGAATGAAAATTATAGTTTTTGGAGTATAATAAATAATTATTATCAGTAGCAAATAAATATTTTGTAAAAATATTATGCCTTGGAAGATTTATTTTTTCACCATTCTCACAATAATAAATTTTATCATTATCTGTGTTAATATTTTTTCCTACCTTAAATCTTATATTATTATTTGTTTCTTTATTTGCCTTTACTAGGACAGGTTTATCAACCTTAATAGTACCATGGTCCGTAGTTAAAAAAACTTTAACCTTTTTAAGAGATAAATATTTTAATAACTCATTTAGAGAAGAATTCTTAAACCAAGAAAGTGTAAAAGATCTAAATGATTTTTCATCATATGCAAGGTTTTTAAATAGCTTATTTTCTGTTTTTGAGTGAGATAACATATCAACAAAATTGAAAACAACAGAATTGAATTCATAATTATCTAAATCAGATATTTTTTTTATAAACTTTACACCATCATCATATGAAACTATTTTATTATAAGAATGTCTAATATCAATATTATTTCTTTTTAAATTTCTATCAAGAAATGAATATTCATTTCTATTAAACCCTTGTGATTTATCAGACCATAAGTCGTTATCTTTTATAGACATTTCAAGTGGTGTTAAACCTGAAAAGATAGAATTTCTTGAATATTCGGTAGTTGTAGGTAGTATAGAAAAATAAGGGTCATCCTCTTCTATAAAAAAATATTTAGAAACATAATCCTCAAGAATTTTCCATTGATCATATCTGAAGTTATCTATTACTATTAAACATACTTTATTACTTGAAATTTTTGGAAATATTTTTTTTTTCAAAATATTATTAGTCATCAATATATCCTTAAAATTATTTTCAGACCATTTTGAATAATTTTCAATTATAAATCTTGAAAATTTAATATTTGCTTCTTTTTTTTGTGTAATTAACATTTCATTATACTGATCCTCAGAGTTTCTATCAAAACTGATCTCCCAATCGATAATATTTTTATAAGTATCTATCCAATCTTTATCAGACCTATTAGAATTTATTTTTTCAGAAATTTCATTAAAAAAAGAAATATAATCTGACTTTAACTTATTTTTTATTATTGAAGAATTCTCTAAAACTTTTTTAACAGATATTAATAATTGATTTGGGTTTAATGGCTTAATCAAATAGTCATTTATTTCAGAACCTATAGCTTCATTCATAATATCTTCCTCCTCATTTTTTGTGATCATTATGATTGGAACAGTAATAGATATTTTCTTAATATCAGAAATTAGATTTAATCCAGTTTTTCCAGGCATATTTTCATCGATAAGGATTAAGCTAAAACTATTATCTTCAGACATATAGTCTAATAAAGAAAAGGGATTATTAAATGTTTTAACTTGATATTTCTTTTCCTCTAAATAAAGAACATATGGCTTTAATAACTCAATTTCATCATCAACCCATAAAATCTTATATCTTTGCATTTCAATATATTTAAATCAAATATAAATTAGTTTACAATGAATAATATTCATTTTAAAATCAAAAATTTAGCAGAAATTATTGATGCAGAAATTATTGGTGACAAAAATATNNTAATAAAAGGAATAAGTGATATTGAGACTGCTGAAAAAGGTGACATAACATTTTTAAGTAACATTAAATATTTGAAATTTATTAGTAAAACTAATGCTTCNGCAATAATTGTTGATAATCATATAAANTTACCATCTAANTCAAATCTAACCTATCTAAAGGTAAAAGACTCTTATTCAACATTTGGTTTACTTTTGTCTGAAATTGAAAAATTAAATATTACTAAAAAAGAAGGTATTGAAAAACCAANCTTCATNGATTCTACTTCAAATATCAAAAAAGNTGTATATATAGGAGCATTTTCTTACATTGGTAAGAATGTAAAAATTGAAAAAGGTGCTAAAATTTTTCCGTATACTTATATNGGCGAAAATAGTGAAATTGGAGAGAATACTATAATCTATCCTGGAGTAAAAATTTATGATTCTACTAAAATTGGCAGCAAATGTGTAATTCACGCTAATTCTGTTATAGGTTCTGATGGATTTGGATTTGCTCCAAATGAAAAAGGAGAATATTTAACTATTCCTCAAATTGGTAATGTTATAATAAAAGATAACGTAAGTATTGGTTCTAATACTGTAATTGATAGGGCAACATTAAAATCTACAATAATTGAGAAAGGAGTTAAAATGGATAATCTTATTCAAATNGCTCATAATGTTATTATAGGAGAAAATACTGTAATAGCAGCTCAGTCAGGAGTAGCCGGTTCAAGTACTATTGGAAAAAATAATATGCTTGGAGGTCAAGTAGGTATTATAGGACACTTAAAAATGGGTGATAATATTAAATATGCAGCTCAATCAGGAGTGACTAAAAATATGAAAAGCAATCAAACTTTAATTGGTTTTCCAGCAGTCCCAAAAGAAAAATATATTAAATCGTATATAATATTTAAAAAATTACCTTCAATAGAGGAAAAAATTAAAAAATTAGAAGAAAAATTATATAATTTGCAATCGAAATGAATAATTTTCAAAGAACAATAAATATTCAAGGAAAACTCTCAGGACTAGGGCTTCATACCGGTAAAAATGCAACTTTGAAATTTATTCCAGCTCTGATTAATCATGGAATAAAGTTTCAAAGGATAGATTTAGAAAATAAACCTATAATAAATGCTGATGTTGATAATGTAATTGCAGTTGAAAGAGGTACTACACTATCCCAGAATAATGCTAAAATATCAACAGTAGAACATCTTTTGGCAGCAATTGTCGGTTTAGAGATTGATAATATTTTAATTCAAATAGATGGTGAAGAAATACCCATTCTTGATGGGAGTTCTAAAGAGTTCATAAAATGTTTAGAAAAATGTGGGGTCAAAAATCAGGATGCTGCAAGAAAATATATAGAAATACCTGAGAAATTAACTTTCAAAGATGAAAAAAATAATGTTGAAATATCAGCTTACCCTCATAATNATTATAGGATTACATCAATGGTAGATTATAATAGTGAAGTTCTGGGTAGTCAACATTACACACTTAACAAAATATCAAATTTTAAAAAGGAAATATCTAAAGCCAGGACATTTTGTTTTCTTCATGAAATTGAAGAATTATTTAAAAAANACTTAATTAAAGGTGGTGACCTTAATAATGCAATTGTTATAGTTGATAAAGTTGTANATAATAAAAAACTTGATGANATTTCTACTTTACTAGGAAAGAAAAAGGTTAGAGTTGATAAACAAGGAATTTTAAATAATGTCAATTTAAGGTATAATAATGAACCAGCAAGACATAAGCTTTTAGATATAGTNGGTGATTTAGCATTAGCAGGTAGACCTATNAAAGGACATATAATNGCTGCCAGGCCTGGTCACAAATCTAATATTGAGTTTGCTAAAATGTTGAAAAAATTTATTAACAAAAAAAATATAAATGCTCCAAAATATGATCCTAAACAAGAACCAGTCTATGATATAAATGAAGTAAAAAAAATATTAAAACATAGATATCCGTTCTTATTTGTTGATAAAATTACTTACTTAGATGAGTCTGAAGTTATAGGAATTAAAAATGTAACTGTGAATGAACCTTTTTTTAAAGGCCATTTTCCAGGTAACCCAATAATGCCAGGTGTACTTCAGATAGAAGCATTAGCTCAGGTAGGCGGAATTCTTGTTATGAATTCAATTGATGAACCTGATAAATATATTCCGTATCTTGCTGGTATTGAGAATTTTAGATTCAGAAAAATGGTCAAACCAGGTGACACACTTGTAATGAGGCTTAGGTTTGAATCTCCTATAAAAAGAGGTATTGCTAAAATGAAAGCAGAAGCTTTTGTAAATAATGATATTGTNGGAGAAGGAAATATGACCGCGACTTTACAAAAATTATATGATTAGAAATAATATNTTTATTCATAAAGACTCTATAATTGGAAAAAACAGTAAGATTGATCCTTTCAGTTATATAGGAGAANATGTTANTATAGGTGATAATTGTTGGATAGGAAATAATGTAACTCTTTATCCAGGATCAAAATTAGGAAATAATGTAAAAGTTTTTCCTGGAGCAGTAATATCTTCAGAACCACAAGACTTAAAATTTGAGGGAGAAAAAACTACAGTTGAAATTGGTGATAATACTACAATTAGAGAATTTGTAACAATTAGTAGAGGAACAAATGATAGATTAAAAACATCTATAGGTAAAAACTGTTTAATAATGGCATATTCTCATATTGCTCATGATTGTATAATTAATGATGATTGTGTTATTGTTAATAATGTTCAAATTGGTGGGCATGTTATAGTTGATAATTTTGCAATTGTTGGAGGAGGCACATTAATACATCAATTTTCAAAAATTGGAGCTCATACTATGATTGCTGGAGGATCTTTAGTTAGAAAGGATATACCTCCATTTTGTAAAGCTGGTAAAGAACCATTAAGCTTTAAAGGAGTAAATACAATAGGTCTTAAAAGAAGAAATTTTACTAGTGAAAGCATTAATCAAATTCAAAATATTTATAGAATAATATACTTAGAAGGAAGAAACACTTCTCAAGCTATTAATAAGATAGAAAATGACATAAAGGATTCAAATGAAAAGAAGGTTGTATTAGACTTTATTAAAAATAGTGATAGAGGAATTATAAAAGGATTGTTTGACTAGTCTCTTTATGGAAATAATTTTAAATAAAGTATCAAAAAAATTTGGGGGAAATAAAGTAATAAATGAGTTCAGTTTTAAGTTCAAAAGAAAATCATATGCAATAATTGGCAAAAATGGAGCTGGAAAATCCACATTATTAAAAATAATTGGAAATTTATTATCTCCAACATCAGGATCAATAAATTATAATATTAAGAAAAATATTAACATACCTGAAAATTTATTTTTTGCTGCTCCATATCAGGAGTTGATTTCTGAGTTATCAGTAAAGGAATTTCTAAAATTTCATTCCAGATTTAAAAAGTTAAATTCAGATTATATTAAAATGTTAAATACTTATAACCTTATTGATTATAAAAATACCAAAATTGGAAATTTATCCTCAGGCTCTCTTCAAAAGCTCAAACTTTTAATTGCTTTTGATTCTGATTCCAAATTTATATTGCTTGATGAGCCTACTACAAATTTAGATGATGAGGGTAAAAAAATATACAANAAGCTATTTAGAGAAAATAATAAANAAAAAGGAATTATAATTGCTACTAATGAGAGCGATGATATAATAGAAAAAATAACGGAAATAATTAAAATATAGATAATTATTAACTGNAAATAGTACAAAAATATTATTATAGAACTTATAGGATTATAACTATTGCTTGATGAAATCAAATATCCAGTTACCTTCCTTTAGTCCACCTACAACTGTAAAGCTTGTTCGCANAGTTGTCTGAGTTACAGAAATACTAATTACCACATTATCATTTCTTAACAATTTACTTTTATCGTTATTCTGAAATTGCCAAGAACCGGAGTTAGGCCATACACCAGAATCAATTGAATTTGTAGTTGCATAATTACCACCAGTTTTAGAGGCTCCAGATATTGTAAGAGTTAAGTCTTTAAATTCAGAAATAACATTATTATCCTTCACTGCTGAAGAAGCATCTTTTAAAATCCAAGTACCATTCAATAAATTTGCTTGAATATCCAAAGGATCATCAGGTTCTGGTGTTGGATCTACACTATTACATGCAAATAAAATTGATAAAAAAAATGTGATATTTAAAAATATATTTTTCATAGCTCAAATCTAATTTATAAAAGTTAAAGAATATAATTAGTAAAAAAAAAAAGGTCATCATTTAAATGATGACCTTCTTATTAAGAAATTTTATAACTAGAAGTTTAACTTTAAAGAAAAGTTTAAAGTCCTTCCCCAACTTGGAAATCCTTCTCCAAGTGATCCACCACTTTCAATACCTCTAGCCCAATAAATTTCATCTAAGATATTATAACCTTGTACTTGTGCATATGCACCAATATTACCTAATTTAAACCTAGCACCAACTCTTAAGTCAAGTACTCCATAGTTATCCATTTGGTAAGGTTGACTATTAGCTAAGTTTTTATCATCTCTATCAGAAACATCATAATCTGAATAAAGCTTAGCATTATATAAATACTGTCCACCTACATCTAATACCTTATTAATTTGATATCTACCTGTAAATCCAATTTGACTTTGTGGATGATTTCCAACATATAAATTAGCAGAATAAATATCAACAGTAATAATATCAAGGTCTCCATCACTTCTTATCTCTCCTTGAACATCATTTGCCCATCTCCAATCTCCTAAAGAAATCATTCCACCAATGTCTAATTTTGGATTGAATTTAGTATTCCACTCTAATTCGACACCTTTATGTAAAGCATTTTGATTTCTAATAGCTGATCTTGTAGCAACTCCATTGATAGTTACTCTAGGAGATAAAAGACCTTTATCCATCCACTTAGTATAATAAGCATTGATCTTAGCAGCAAATTTATTAGACTTAAATCCATAACCAAACTCTAAAGATCTAGCTTTCTCATTTTCTAAGGGATCAACAACTACATTTTGGTAGTTAGTAAATACAAATCCAAAGAAAGGAGCTCTAGAAAAAGAACCAGCGTTTAAATAGATATTACTCATTTCTGAAAAGTTAAAATTAAATCCAGCTTTTACATTGTGTCCAGTTATATTAACTTTTTCAGATGTTTGATCTTTTCCTCCATTTTCTACACCTGCATAATTCATTCTATCAACCCTAACATACTGAGTCCTAGAAACTGATCCACCTGCAAAAGCAGAAAACTTATCATCACTGTATTCTAATTGACCATGTAAACCAGCATATCTATGAATACCATCATTATCATAAGCAATTCTTTGATTTTCAGGAGTTTTATCAAAAAATAATGAGGTTGAATTTTCATTAACATACTTTAAATGATCTCTAATTCCACCATCTCCATAAGAAGACTTTTCAGAATTTCTACTATAATCAACAGTATACTTATATAGTTCAAGCCAATGAGAACCTCCTAATAAGTTTCTTACTTCTCTGAAATGCTCTCCAGTATAAGTTCTTGCATCTAAACCAACAGTTAAAGATAAATTATCATTAAACTCATGTTCAAGATTTGTAAGAACTCCATACCACTTATGATTATTTACAGAATTCCTTAAAATTAAAGAAGAACCCTTTGTTGCAGAAAGACCATATGAACCAGAATTGCCCTGATTTGCAACATTATCATCTACAACAGCATCCCAGTTAATCAAACCATCTGAAGTTCTGTCTTGATCTCCATAATATCTACCATAAGAACCAAGAGGACCTGATCCTCCTCCTTTACCATAAGAAGCATACACTGAAGTATTTAGAGAAGTGTTCTCATTCATATTGTAATAATGGTTAAGTACTATGTGAGGTTTGTGATAATAATTATTTCTTCCACTTAATTCTTCACCATCTAAATAACCCCAATCTCTGTTATACTTGTGACCATACTGATCAACTTCAGCAGGAGTTAAATACTGGTCTCTTTGTCCATGTTTCTGTGGAGCACCGATAGCAGTAAGAACTAATGAATTATTTTCATTAAACTCTTTTGTGACAGAAAGAAAATAAGTGTTAGCATTCACATAAGTTCCATCTACATATCCATTACCATCAGTTCTTGAGTAAAGTAATGATACTGCCCAGTCTCTATTTAATCTACCAGAATTATAAGAAATTGTTTCCTTAAATTGTCCGTAATCAGAAACTTGTTGTAGATATGAACCGCCTTTCTTAGAATCAATTGATTTTGTTATAATGTTAATAGTACCACCAATTGAACCAATAGCTAATTTAGAAGCACCAAGACCTCTTACGACTTGCATTGCAGAAGTTACATCTCCTAATCCATTCCAGTTAGACCAGTAAACTCTACCATTTTCCATATCATTAACAGGAACACCGTTTATCATAACAGTTATATTTTCCTGAGCAAATCCTCTAATATATACTCTTGAATCACCTACACCTCCACCTTCTTTCGTAGTATAAACACCAGGAGTCATTTTTAAAAGTTCTGGAACTTCTTGAGTACCAGCATACTCTTCAACATATCTTGTTGAAACATTAGAGAAAGTTGTCGGTGTTTTTCTATCAATACCGTAATCAGCTGTAACTCTAACTTCGTCAAGAGAAATGTTAAGAGAATTCATTTTAATCGTTCCAAGATCTCCAGAATAATTTAATTCTAAATCATCATATCCAATATATGAGATTAGTACTATATCGCTTGAAGAAGCATTAGAAGAAAATGAAAAAGATCCATCTAGACCTGTAAATGTACCATCTGTAGTTCCCTTAATAGATACATTAGCTCCAATAAGAGGCTCATTAGATGAACCATCTACAACGACACCAGAAACTAGTGATTGTGAAAAGGAGGTAAATGAAATAAGAGAAACTACAAAAAATTGTAATAAAATTTTGTAATTGTTTTTCATAATTAGTGTAAAGTTATAAATCAAAGGTTTAAACTTAATATATATATGTTAATTTAGTTTTAAACCAATATTATTAAAACTGCTTAGAATCCTAAATTGCTTTAATATTTAAATTTAATCAATTTTTATATAAATTTGGATATGTCTATTAAGCTATTTAAGCAAGATAAAAATTATATATTAAAAAAGGTCCAAAGGAAAACCAAAAACCAACTTTTAAAAAATCTTATAAAAAAATCAATAATTAAATATGAGCTTGAATCAAACCCTCTTGGTTTAATTGATTCAACCAGTTTAAGTTTAAAAAAATATGAAATTAATCATGAGAGTAAATTGAATTTTTTTTACAAAAAAATTTCTACGATATATAGATATAACTATGGTGAAGTCCAATTAAGTTTTTTATGGGATGGGAGTTCACATAATGAGTTTTATAAAAATAGATGGATACGTTTTTTTAAAAAAGAAACTAAAAAAATGATTCAAAATAATCGTTTTTTAAAATATATTCTCTCAATAACTGTTTTTGGTAATAAGATGAATAATATTTCTGAAAATCAATATAAACTTTCTACTTATATAAGAAAGGAATTTAAAATTCAAGTATTTAAAAAAAAAGGAGTCGTCATTCGATAAAATAAATTAATAATTTGAGATCAATATTTTTTTTTATTTTTTTATTTTCATCATACAACTCTTATACACAATCAACAGAGATTGAAAATTTTATTTTAAAGAAAGAATACTATAAAGCTGATTCGATTCTAAAAAAATATATTATTAATAATAATAAAGTTTCTTCTGAGTTAACATTCTTATTTGGTAAAAACTCTTTTTTTCTCAAAAAATATAAACAGTCTATAAATTGGCTTAATAAGTATTTAGAGCTGAAAGGGGAATTAGGAAAATATTCAGATGAATCAATTAGGTTTTTAGAACTTTCAAATGCAAAAAACATTTTAGAATCAGAGAAAGATATTGAAAATGTTTATGTGCAATTATTTTCATATAATTATATAGAATGTGAAAATGACAGAAAAATATGCCCCATATGTGAGGGGAGTTCAGTAATTATTATAGAAACAGAAGTATCAAAAATTTATAAAACTTGTCCATTTAGTGACAATAAAGGGTTTTTAACTTGTGATGAATATAATATGTTTTTAAGAGGAGAACTAAACTACAACTAAACCATACTTTGCATTATTATACCACATATATATGCTGCATAAGTACCTACAGCATATCCTAAAACTGCTAAAAGTACTCCAACAGCAGCAAGAGATGGATGGAAAGCAGATGCAACAATTGGAGCAGATGCAGCTCCACCAACATTGGCTTGACTCCCTACTGCTACAAAAAAGAATGGAGCTTTTATAATTTTAGCTACTGTTATTAAGAGAATAAAATGAAAACCTATCCAAATAAATCCAAGAAGAAATAAACCCGGATTTTGAAAAATAGCAAATAAATCCATCTTTAATCCTATTGTTAAAACTAATATATATATAAATAAACCACCTATTTTGGATGAACCAGCACCTTCTAATTTTCTAAGTTTAGTAAATGATAATAATATACCTAAAGAAGTAGAAATAATTACCAGCCAAAAGAATTTTGAACCTAAACTATACTTTTCAAGAAAAGGGTAATTATTTAAAATTAATGAGGAAAGAATATCACCAAAAAAATGAGAAAATCCTGTTACCCCAAACCCTACTGAAAGAATAAAAATTAAATCTTTAAGATCTGGAATTTTCATTATACTTCGATTATAATTTTCTATTCTATTTTTAATTTCTTCTATGGAACTACTATCAGCGTTTAACCTTTTATCAATTGATTTGCTGTTATTAACACCTACCAATAAAAAAGCTAATAATACATTAGCACATATAATATCTACTGCTACCATTTTAGAAAATAAAGTGGAATCAACATTAAAAACTTCCATCATAGCAGCTTGGTTTGCTCCACCTCCTATCCAACTACCAGCTATAGTTGTCATGCCATTAGCAAGCTCCTTAATTTCAATATTCAAAATATCTGGGAAAAAAAATTTAATGGTAAATAACGCAAAAGGGCCTCCTAGCAAAATCCCTAAAGTTCCAGTAAAGAACATAATCAAGGCTTTTGGGCCTAACTTAATAATTTCTTTTAAGTCTACACTTATTGTTAATAGAACTAAGGAACAAGGAAGTAGATATCTTGAAGCAACATAATATAAGTTTGAATTATCTGAATTAATTATACCAGTAGTATTAAGAAATGATGGTAAAAAATAACAGACTAAAATAACTGGAAAAAATGTGTAAAAATTTTTCCAAAAAGATGATGTAGAGTTGTACGTTAAAAATACTAAACCTAGTATTGAAAATAATATACCAAAAATTACTGCATCATTTGTTATCATACTTTCAAATAAAAACTTTAATAACTACTTTTATAACAAACTAATATAGTTACTAATTTATATTATTAATTCCATTCCTTAGGAGAATGGATTTTTTTATTATGAAACTAAATAAATATAGTAAGAAAATAACACAAGATGAGTCTCTTCCAGCTGCTCAGGCGATGCTCTATGGAATTGGACTTACAGATAATGATTTAAAAAAACCTCAAATAGGTATTGCTAGTACCGGATTTGAAGGAAATCCATGTAATATGCACCTTAATGATCTAGCTAAAGAAATTAAAACTAGTGTTTTAGATGAAAATTTAGTTGGCTTAATATTTAATACCATTGGAGTTAGTGATGGAATAACTAATGGAACAGAAGGGATGACTTATTCACTTATTTCTAGAGAGATAATTGCAGATTCAATAGAAACTATTGTAAATGCTCAATTTTATGATGGTCTTATATCTGTAGTTGGTTGTGATAAAAATATGCCAGGAGCAATGATGGCAATAGGAAGATTGAATAGACCTTCAATTCTAGTTTATGGTGGAACTATCAAATCCGGAAAATATAAAAATAAAAATTTAAATATTGTATCAGCTTTTGAAGCATATGGGGAAAAAATAAAAGGAAATATATCAGATGATGATTATAAGGGAATTATTAAAAATAGTATTCCTGGTCCAGGAGCATGTGGTGGAATGTACACTGCAAATACTATGTCTTCAGCGATTGAATGTTTAGGCATGAGTTTACCTTACAGTTCATCTAACCCAGCAGAAAGTAATAATAAAATAGATGAAACTCATAGTATAGGAAAAGCAATTTACAATTTACTAAAAGAAGATATAAGACCTAAAGATATTATGACAAGAAAAGCATTTGAAAATGCTCTATCTATTATAATGATTTTAGGTGGTTCAACAAATGCTGTACTGCATTTAATTGCTATGGCAAAATCAGTTAATATTAAACTTTCTATTGATGATTTTCAGAAATTCAGTGACAAAACTCCATTTTTAGCTAATCTGAAACCTAGCGGTAAATTTTTAATGGAAGATCTCCATGAGATAGGTGGGACTCCAACTTTAATGAAATATATGCTTGAAAATGGTTTCTTACATGGTGACTGTATGACAGTTACTGGAAAGACTATAGAAGAAAATTTAGAAAATATATCTCCAATAATTGATAAAGAAATAATTAAACCCTTTAATAATCCAATTAAAAAGAGCGGACACATTCAAATTCTTTATGGCAATATTGCACCAGAAGGAGCAGTAGCAAAAATTACAGGAAAAGAAGGTGAGATTTTTAAGGGCAAGGCTATAGTCTTTGAAAATGAATTTGAGGCCATTAAAGGGATTGAATCCAAAGTAAAAAAAGGAGATGTAATAGTTATTAGAAATTCGGGACCAAAGGGGGGTCCAGGAATGCCTGAAATGTTAAAACCAACAAGTGCTGTTATTGGAGCTGGTCTTGGAAAAGAGGTAGCTCTCATTACTGATGGAAGATTTTCAGGTGGATCTCATGGGTTTGTTGTTGGACATATCTCACCAGAATCTTTTGAAGGTGGGCCAATTGGAATAATAGAAAATGGAGATACAATTATTATTGATGCTATATCTAATAAAATTGATTTGAAAATTGATGATAAAGAGTTTGAAAAAAGATTTAAAAAAATAAAATTACACAATCACAAAAAATACAAAGGTGTTGTTAAAAAATATATTAATAGTGTATCCTCTGCTTCAGAAGGATGTATTACCGATTAAGTTATGAAAAACATTCAAGGTTCAGAAGCATTAATTAAATGTTTAGTAGAAGAAGGAGTTAATACCATATTTGGATATCCAGGTGGGGCAATAATGCCTATTTATGATTCTCTTTATTCTTATATGGATAAGTTAAATCACATATTATCAAGACATGAACAAGGGGCTATTCATGCAGCTCAAGGATATTCCAGAGTGAGTGGTAAAGTAGGAGTTTGTTTTGCTACATCAGGTCCAGGTGCTACAAATTTAATAACAGGATTGGCAGATGCTCAAATTGATTCAACCCCTCTTGTATGTATAACAGGACAAGTACCATCTCAACTTCTTGGAACAGATGCATTTCAAGAATCTGATGTAATTGGAATATCAATGCCAGTTACAAAATGGAACTATCAAATTACAAATTCTGAAGAAATTCAGAGTGTCATAGCAAAAGCATTCTATGTAGCAAAATCCGGAAGACCTGGTCCTGTACTTATTGACATTACTAAAGATGCTCAATTTTCAAAAGTAAAATTTAACTATAAAAAATGTGAAAAAATCAGAAGTTATCATCCTTACCCTATAATAGATAATAAAAAAATAAATGAAGCTGTAAAATTAATTAAATATTCAAAAAAACCACTTATTCTAGTAGGACAAGGTGTTTTATTATCAAATGCAGAAAAAGAACTTTTAAAATTTACCGAAAAAACAGGAATTCCAGTTGCTTCAACCCTATTAGGTCTATCTGCAATAAACTGTGATCATAAAAATTATGTTGGATACTTGGGGATGCATGGAAATTATGGACCAAATATTAAAACTAACGAAGCAGATCTTATAATTGCAATAGGAATGAGGTTTGATGATAGAGTAACAGGAGACACAACAAAATATGCTGTTAATGCTAAAATAATTCACATTGAAATTGATCCGTCAGAAATAGATAAAATAATTAAAACAGATGTTGCAATCAATGCTGATGCTAAAGAAGCTTTAATTCATTTAATTTCTTTAGTTGATAAGATGAACTTTAATGAATGGATATCAGAATTTAGAATATGCGATAATATAGAATATGACAAAGTAATAAAAAAAGAAATATACGGAGGTAATAGTAAATTATCTATGGCTGAAGTTGTTTATAAACTATCAGAATTAACAGAAGGCAAATCTATAATTGTAACTGATGTTGGTCAACATCAAATGGTAGCTTCAAGATATTATAAGTTTAAAAAACCAAATAGTAATATAACTTCGGGGGGATTAGGAACGATGGGTTTTGCTTTACCTGCATCTATGGGAGCAAAGATAGGAAATGAGAAGAGAGAAGTTATAGCAATAATAGGTGATGGAGGAATCCAAATGACTATTCAAGAATTAGCTACTATATCCCAATATAAAATTGGTGTTAAAATATTAATCTTAAATAATAATTTTTTAGGAATGGTCAGACAATGGCAAGAATTATTTTTTGATAACAGATACTCTTTTACTGAAATGGTTAATCCAGATTTTAACAAAATAAGTGATGGATATGGTATTAAAAATAAAATTTTGGAAAAAAAAGAAAATTTAAACAAAGTATTAGAAGAGTTTATAAATTTTGATGGCCCTTACTTATTAAATGTTATTGTGGAAAAAGAAGGAAATGTATTTCCTATGGTGCCATCTGGGGAATCTGTTTCAAATATAAGATTAGAATGAAAAAGAGAGGATTATATCAATTAAAAGACACAGAAAAAAATATAAAAGAATATACCTTATCTGTTCTTACAGAAGACAAGGCTGGACTTCTTAATCATATAACTATTATTTTCAATAGAAGAAAAATGAATATAGATAGTTTGAATGTCTCTACAACTGAAGTAAAGGGTGTAAGTAGATTCACAATTGTAGTTAATTCAAGTAAAGAAAAAATTATAAAAGTTGTTAATCATATAAATAAACTTATTGATGTGTTGGCAGCATTTCTTTATGAGGAAGATGAAATATACTATCAAGAAATAGCTTTATATAAATTATCTACTAAAATTTTTTTAAAAGGCGATCTTGTTGAAAAAATTATTATTAGAAAATATGGAGCAAAAATTTTAAAAATAGAAGAAGACCATATTATTATTCAAAAAACAGGTACAAAAGTAGGAACCCAGAAACTCTATGATGAACTTAAAAAATTTGGTGAAATTTTAGAATTTGCTAGGTCTGGAAGAGTAGCACTATCAAAAAAGAAAAGAAAAACAGTAAACCTTATTAAAAAACTAGAAAAAACTAAATCAAATAAATTAAACATTTAAATAAATAAATATGGCAAAGATAAATTTTGGAGGAACACTTGAAGAAGTTGTAACTAGAGAAGAACACCCGCTATCACAAGCTGTTGAATACTTAAAAAATGATACTATAGCAATAATTGGATATGGAGTTCAAGGTCCTGGGCAGTCTCTTAACTTAAAAGACAATGGTTTTAATGTAATAATAGGACAAAGAAAAAATTCAAAATCGTGGGATAAAGCTCTATCCGATGGGTGGATTGAAGGTGTCAATTTATTTGAAATAGAAGATGCATGCAAAAAAGGTACAATTATTCAATATTTATTATCTGATGCTGGACAGATTCAAATGTGGCCAATAGTAAAAAAACACTTAACAACAGGTAAAACTTTGTATTTTTCTCATGGTTTTGGAATTACTTACAAAGATCAGACTAATATAATACCTCCAAATGATATAGATGTTATTTTAGTTGCTCCTAAGGGATCTGGAACAAGTTTAAGAAGACTTTTCGTAGAAGGAAACGGATTAAATTCAAGTTTTGCAATTCATCAGGATTATAGTGGTAATGCTAGAAGTAAAGTTATTTCACTTGGAATAGGTGTCGGGTCTGGATATTTATTTGAAACAACATTCAAAAAGGAAGTTTTTAGTGATTTAACTGGGGAAAGAGGTACCCTAATGGGAGCAATTCAAGGTTTATTTGCTGCACAATATTCAATTTTAAGAAAAAAAGGGCACTCACCATCAGAGGCATTTAATGAAACTGTTGAGGAAGCAACTCAATCTCTATATCCACTTGTGGCTGAAAATGGAATGGATTGGATGTATGCAAATTGTTCTACAACAGCCCAAAGAGGAGCTTTAGATTGGTGGAAAAAATTCAGAGATGCTGTTTATCCTGTTTTTGAAGAGTTATATGAGTCTGTTGAAACTGGAAAAGAAGCAAAAATTACTATTGAGGCTAATAAAAAAAGCAATTATAGAGAGGGTTTAGATAAGGAATTATCTGAGTTAAAAGATTCAGAATTATGGAAAACAGGAAATGAAGTCAGAAAACTTAGACCTTAGATATAATATTTGTGTTAGTTGATAAACTGAATCTTGAGGATTATAATTATTCACTTCAAAAAAAAACATTGCATTATATCCAACTAAAAAAAGAGAAAACTCCAATTTACTAGTATATAAATCAAAAATAATAACTNANACTCTTTTTAANAATATTNTCAATTATATTCCNAANGATTCTACTATNTTTTTTAATGANACAAAAGTNATTAAGAGCAGATTTTTATTTAATAAAAGTCAGAATATTATAATTGAAATTTTAGTAATTGATTTNATTANCTTAANTAAGAATAGTGTTGANATNNATGNATTANTTGGNAATAATAGAAAGTGGAAANAAAATGAATATTTAATNTTAGNAAAANANTCNNTANANTTAAAAGCAATNAAAAAANATNATAAGNTNATATTNNCTTGGAATAANANNAAANANTGGANAGANATNATANATATATTTGGAACTCTNCCNCTACCCCCTTACATNAAAAGANANNTNGAAGAAAGTGATTTAAANGATTACCAAACNNTTTATTCTAAAAAAGAAGGNTCAATAGCTTCNCCTACAGCAGGATTACATTTTACAAAAAAAATAATTGAAAAATTAAAATTAAAAANTAAGACAGATTATTTAACTCTTCATGTAGGTATTGGAACCTTCAAACCAATAAATAAAAAGAATATAATTGATCATAAAATGCATTCTGAAGAAATTATTATTTCAAAAAAAAAATATNTCTAACTTAAAAAAATCAAAAAACATTATTGCTGTAGGCACAACAAGTTTAAGAACCTTAGAATCATTATATTTTCTAGGAATAAAATTATCAAATAAAAATACAGATATTAATATAGAACAATATCCNTATATGAAAAATCACAAAAAATATAATAAAAATGAAATATGTAATATTATTTTAAAGTATATGAATTCAAATAACTTAAACTTTATAAAATTTAGNTCCTCCTTATTTATTATACCTGGTTATAATTTTAAATTCTGTAATCAATTAATTACTAACTTTCATTATCCTAAATCAACTTTAATACTATTAATCGCAGCTTTTGTAGGAGAAGACTGGAAAAAAATTTATAAGTTCGCAACAAAAAAAAACTTTAGATTTCTAAGTTATGGTGACTCATCTTTATTATTTAAGAAATGATTAAATCAGGAAAAAATATTGATTATGCGTCTAGAATGTTAAAAGATGATGGTATAGTAGTAATCCCAACAGAGACAGTCTATGGCCTAGGAGGAAATGCAATAAATATAAATTCAATTAATAAAATTTATTCACTAAAAAAAAGGCCAAAAAATGATCCATTAATATGTCATACAGACTCCATAGATAAAATATTAAAGCATGTAAATAAAATACCTGAAACTGCTTATAAATTAGCTGAAAAGTTTTGGCCAGGTCCAATGACAATTATCTTTGAAAAAAATAATAATATTCCAAATCTAACAACATCAAACCTAAATACCGTTGCATTTAGAATTCCTAAAAAAAAAATAACTCTTGAGTTATTTAAAAGTTTAAATTTTCCAGTTGCTGCACCTAGTGCAAATATTTTTGGTTACATATCTCCTACATCAATTGAACATGTTCATAAAAACTTTTCTAATGGAGTAGATTATATTTTGGATGGAGGTAATTGTAACTTAGGAATAGAGTCAACAATTATAGGATTAAAGAAAAATAAAATTTTAGTTTATAGGTTAGGAAGTTTGATTTTAAATGATATCAAAAAAATAGGTGATATTGAATTATTCAATAATGAAGAAAATTATCCNGGTTCATTTAAAAAACATTATTCTCCTAGAAAAAAATTATATATAGGAGATATTAAAAGTCTTTGTGAAAGTTACCAAGATAAAAAAATTGGTATTTTATGTTATGATAAAAAATATGAGTATGTTGATAAAAAAAAACAAATTGTTTTATCAGATAAGTCATGTCTAAATGAAGCAAGTAGAAACCTTTACTCTTCACTTTATAAATTAGATAATATGAAGAATATAGAAATCATTATATCAAGTTTATTACCTAATGATTTTATTGGAAGAACTATAAATGATAGATTAAAAAAATCAGCAGAGTAGTATGTTAGATTGTAAAAAAATTAATGAAATNAAATTTCAAAATAAAGTAGCAATTATTAGAGTTGACTTTAATGTTCCTCTTAAAGAAAATTTAGAAGTTTTTGATACAACAAGAATTGATAATGGTATTAAATCAATTAAATATATATTAAAAAAAAAGGGGAAATGTGTCATAATGAGCCACTTGGGTAGACCAAAAGGTGAAGGGTATGAAAAAAAGTTTTCTTTAGAAAATATATTAAGTTATCTNGAAAAAAAATTAAAAATAAAAATACCTCTTATCAAAGATTATAATAATGGTAATTTTTCAATAAATAAATTTTTAGAAAAGAATGACATTNTAATTTTAGAAAATTTAAGNTTTTACTCTGAAGAAAAAGCAAATAATAAAAAATTNGCAAAAGTATTGGCTTCTTTTGCTGATNTTTATGTTAATGATGCATTTGGCACATGTCATAGATCACACACATCAACTAATGCAATAGTAAAAGAGATAGATGAGTCATGNATAGGTCTATTAATTGAAGAAGAATTAAAAAACATTAACAAATTATTATTTNAAAATAAAACACCATTCACTGCTATTTTAGGTGGAGCAAAAGTTTCAGATAAAATTGGAGTAATAGAAAAATTAATAAAAGTTGTNGATAATATAATTATTGGAGGTGCCATGGCTAATACTTTTATAAAAAGCCAAGGAGGANAAATAGGTAATTCAATTTACGAAAAAGATAAATTAAATGTAGCTGATAGTTTATTAAAACAAGCCAAAGAAAAAAATGTTAATATTTTTCTTCCCATAGATTATGTTTGNTCTATTTCAATTAATGAAATAAAAAGAGTAAAAACATTCGATTCATATAATATNCCTNATAATTTTAGTGGTTATGATATAGGAGAGAAATCAATTAAAATTTTTACCAATATTATTTNGGAATCTAAAACTATTATCTGGAATGGTCCTATGGGAGTCTTTGAAGTAAATAGATTTTCAAATGGAACTTTCAAGATTAGTGAAGCAATATGTTCTTCAACTAAAAATGGAGCATATTCTTTGGTTGGAGGAGGAGATTCTGTTGCTGCAATAAATAAAAATAACTATAATAATAATATTTCGTTTATATCTACAGGNGGTGGAGCTTTACTAGAGTTATTAGCNAAAGGAACACTNCCGGCACTTAAATTATTATAATTATATTATTAATATAATTAATTAAATTAATTTTAAAATTTAAATAATAAAAAAATTAACTTTATAAAAATTAACTTGATAAATTAAATAATTTACAATTTTTATTTTTTTTATATGATTAATAAATATTTTTGTCGCTATGAAAAAATTATTTTTATTTCTTTTTGTTTCTTTNNTTACTTTCAATGGTAATTCTCAAAAACTCGAATTTGATTTTATTGCATCAAGTTTAGATGAAACAGTTTTAGAAGATTATCAGTATATAAAATCACATTTTTTAGGTGATGAAGTTGCTAGAAAAGTAAAATTAGTTGATTTAGCCTATAAATGGGAAGATCCCCCAACCCCAACTAGAAGTACGACTCTAGTTAAAATAGAAAAGCAACCTATTTATTTTGCTCTTAAAAAAGTAATAAGCCCAAGATTTTATAAGAGTAAAATCAAATCTAATTCAATCACTAAAGATGATGCTAAAACTGAAATAATGGAAATTCTTGATATAGCCATTATGCTGAGGTATCAAGAAACAGAAGAACTTGAGTCTATTCTAAGAGGGATTGATAATGGAGATCAAGTTTTAGATATTTTTAAAAATCAAATAGAGCTTATTTACTTTTAATCATTTAGGTATTATTCTATAGATATATATAGTAATTAATCCAAATATTATATTTGGTAACCATACAGCTAACAACGGATTTATACTTCCATTCTCTGCAAATGCTCTTGACATCACAAAAGATATAATAAATGCAAATGCAAATGCAAANCCTAAAGCNATAAGATATCCTGTTCCCTGTCTTGATTTTTTTGANGCAATTATCACACCAAGAATTACTAATAAAATAACTGTAAAAGGNTGAGCNATTCTTATATATTTTTCNATTTTATATAAATCAATATCATCAGCTCCTCTTAAAGATTGAAGTTTAATAAATTCATTTAGNTCCCCCATAGTAAAAGTTTCACTTAACCTATAGTTATTATCAAAGTCAGACGGCCTTACTAAAAGAGCAGTATCTAATTCAAAACCATCTTCAATTTTTTCTCCCTTATCAACCAAATCTCTTTTTCTCCAACTTTTTAATCGCCACTTTTTTAACTCATTTTTCCAAATAATTTGTCTAGCAAATAACTTACTTTTTAATTTAGTTNCTTCAAAGTTTTCAAGAGTTACATTATACCCTATTTCCATATTATTATCATATCTCTCAAGATATAGATANGAGTTTTCACTTACTTTAAAGTGGACATTTTTATCTGAAAAATAATAAGGNCTTTTAATATACATAACCTCAAAAGATACCCTATCNTTATTTAAATGAGGTATTANCCATGCATTTAGAACAAAACTTATAGATGCAATAATTAGAGCTCCAATAAAAAATGATCTAATTACAGAAAATAAACTTTTTCCAGAAGATAANATTGCAATTAACTCAGATCTCATTGATAACTGAGCNGTNACATATACAGTAGCAATAAAAGCAGTTATGGGAGTAACTAAGGAAATAATATAGGGAATAAATCCATAATAATACCCAACTATATCATTCCATGAAAGATTATTTTGTATGAACTTATGATTTTTTTCAGTGAAGTCTATAACAACTACCACAAGAACCATTATTGCTACAACAAATAAAAATGTTTTCAAAAATTTATTTAGAATATATTTATTTAAAATATTCATTTTAAAGTCTATTATTTAGCTTAGGAATTATAACTTCNTTCCATGTATGAAATGTATCTTTTTTTATGTTTTTTCTAGCCTCCTTAACTAACCACAAATAAAAATTTAAGTTATGAAAACTAGCAATTTGTGATCCTAATATTTCCTTATTTATTATAAGATGTCTAAGATAGGCTTTTGAAAATTTTGAACTATGATATTGTAAATTTCTATCTATTGGTGAAAAATCTTTTTCCCATTTCTTATTTTTAATATTTATTGAACCTTCAGATGTAAATAACATTCCATTTCTCCCATTTCTTGTTGGCATAACNCAGTCAAACATNTCTANACCTAAAGAAATACACTCTAAAATATTTTCAGGAGTACCTACTCCCATAAGGTATCTTGGTTTATCTTTTGGTAAAATAGAACAAACCAAATCAACATTTTCATAAATGATNTCTTTTGGCTCTCCAACAGAAAGACCTCCAATAGCATTTCCAGGNAAATTCTTTTCAGAAATAAATTCTGANGACTGAGTTCTTAANTNTTTGAAAGTACCACCTTGAACTATAGGAAAAAGAAATTGTTCATGCCCATATTTTGGCTCATTTTTATTAAATTCTAAAATCGATCTATCTAACCAGTCATGTGTAATACCTAAAGAGTTTTTAGCATAATTATAATCACAAGGATAAGGCAAACACTCATCTAAAACCATACAAATGTCAGAACCTATTATGTTTTGTGACTGAATAACAGATTCTGGAGTAAATAAATGCTTTGATCCATCGATATGAGANGAAAAATAAACACCTTCATTTTTAATTTTNACATTTTTAGATAAAGAAAAAACTTGATAACCACCTGAATCAGTTAGAATTGGCATTTTCCAATNAATAAACTTATGAAGACCTTTTGAAGCACTTAAAATTTCTAGACCTGGTCTCAAATAAAGATGATAATTATTAGATAAAATTATTTGGGCATTGATTTTTTCAATCAAATCATCCTGAAAAACACCTTTCACTGACCCTAAAGTACCGACAGGCATAAAAATAGGNGTGTCAATTTGGCCNCTACTAGTAAAAATTTTACCAACCCTAGCGTTTGATTTTGATGATCTATGTGTTAATTTGAAGAACATATTGAAGTAAAGCAAATTTTACTCAATATTATACTCATNAATGGATAAAAAAAGAAAATTTTCAAAAAAAGCGTTAAGAGACTTNGAATTAATTGATGCAGCAATTGCATATAATGATCAAAATGCATTTGCTGAATTAATGGCAAACTATAAAAACTCAATATATTATACAATTTTAAAAATGATTAGGGATCCTGATGATGCTGAAGATCTTACCATTGAAGCATTTTCTAAGGCATTTAACAAACTTGATAAATTCAAGAAAGACTATACATTCTCTACATGGTTATTTAGAATAGCTACTAATAATACTATTGACTTTATAAGAAAGAAAAAGTTAAAAACAACTAGTTTAAATACTACATTCAAAGATGATAGTGGAAAAAATATAGATATAGATGTAAAAGATATGGATAAAAATCCGGGAGAGGAAACCATTCATAAGCAGAAAATTATGTTAGTTAGAAAGTTTGTATCTAAACTTCCAGATAAATATGAAAATTTAATAAAGTACAGGTACTTTGATGAATTGTCTTACAATGAAATTGCTGAGAAAACAAAAGCACCTCTTGGGACTATAAAAGCTCAGTTATTTAGAGCAAGAGAGTTGCTTTTTGAGATTTTAAAAGACAAAAAATCTCAAATTTAAGATGCAAGTTTACTTTGATCTTATCAAAAAGTATCATGATGATATATCCGAAGAAAAATTAAGTGTCTACCATCAATTATTTGATATTTATAAGAGGATTAATTCACAACTTAACTTAATATCTAGAAAAGATTTTGAAAACTTTTATTTACATCACATTCTGCATTCGCTATCAATAATAAAATTAAACTTGTTCCCTGAAAAAAATTTAAAAATAATAGATCTGGGGACTGGAGGTGGAATACCAGGTATACCGTTGTCAATATTCTATGAAAAAAATAACTTTATTCTTATAGATTCAATTAAAAAAAAAATTAACGCAGTTGATGAAATTATTCATGAACTAGNTTTAAAAAATGTTAGAACAATAAATAATAGAATTGAAAACTTAGAGTTAAATGCTGATATAATTATATGTAGATCTGTGTCTTCAATTAAAAATATATTGAAGTGGTCAAAAAATTCAATAAAAAAAAATGGTAAAATCATTTTATTTAAAGGTGGAGATGTTGAAAAAGAGTTGATAAAAATTAATAAAAGGTTTACTATATATAACATAGATACTATATATTCAAACCTCTATTTTCAAAATAAAAAAATCATCGAAATAGAATCATAGAATATGTTTTTAACTTTTGATACAGAAACTACTGGATTACCCAAGAATTTTAAAGCTGANGTATCAGACAGTGAAAATTGGCCAAGATTAGTTCAAATTGCTTGGCAGCTAAATAATGAAAAAGGTGAACTATTATCAAATAATTCCCTAATAATCAAACCAGAAGGGTTCACTATTCCTTTTAACTCTGAAAAAATACATGGAATTTCTACGGAAATAGCTAGTAATAATGGTATAGATTTAANAGAAGCAATTTTAAAATTTGAAAAGGATTTAAAAAAATCAAAATACATTATAGGACACAATATAAATTTTGATATAAATATACTAGGAGCAGAATACTTTAGATTAAAATTTAAATCTATATTAAGTGAAAAGAAAAAAATTGATACAGGTTTTATTTCAAAAACATTCTGTAATCTAAAAGGTGGCTTTGGCGGAGGATTAAAGATGCCAAAACTAATTGAGATGTATGAAATTTTATTTGATGAAAAGTTTTCTGATGCTCATGATGCTTCTTATGATGTAAATGCAACAGCTAAATGCTTTTTTGAATTAGTTAGAAAGGAAGAATATTCAAATGAAGATTTAAATTCATTAAATATATCTTATCAGGGACCAAAATTATCAAAATCTAATTTTGATATAAAAGGTGAAAATAAAAAAATAAATANAGATCTAGATANAATAAAAATATCAGAAAAAATAAAATTTGCTCATCTACATAACCATTCTCAATACTCAGTACTTCAAGCTACTTCAAGCGTAGAAAAAATTATAGAAAAAGCAATTGAATTAAAAATGGATGCTGTAGCTATAACTGATCTAGGAAATATGTTTGGTTCATTTAAATTCAGTAAACTAGCTAAGAAACATAGTATAAAAAAAATATTAGGATGTGAATTTTTTATATCTGAGAATCGAAAAAAAACAAAATTCACAAGAGATAATAAAGATAAAAGACATCAACAGATATTACTTGCTAAAAATAAAGAAGGTTATGATAATTTGACCTATTTATCTTCACTAGCATACACGGAGGGATTATATGGTCAATACGCTAGAATAGATAAAGATCTTATATATAAATACAGAAAAAATATAATTGCTTTATCTGGAAATTTGAATGGTATTATTCCACAACTAATATTAAATACTGGGATTGATGCTGCTGAAAGTGAGTTAAAATGGTGGATTGATACTTTTGGAGATGATTTTTATTTAGAGTTAAATAGACATGGGTTAGAAGAAGAAGATCATGTAAATAAAATATTAATTGACTTTTCAAAAAAATATAATATTAAAATAATTGCATGTAATGATGTTTTTTATTTGAACAAAGAAGATTCAACTGCACATGATATTTTATTGTGTATAAAACAAGGAGAATATAAATCAACACCTATCGGAAGAGGAAGAGGGAAAAGGTTTGGATATCAAAATGACCAATATTATTTCAAACCTAAAGAAGAAATGATAGATCTTTTTAGTGATATTCCTGAATCATTAATAAATATCTCAAATTTATTAGAAAAAATAGAAGATTATGATCTTGAGAGAGAAGTAATCCTTCCAAATTATAATGTGCCTAAAAAATTTATTGTCAATAATGATGTAAAAAAAAGTCAAAACAATTTTCTTAAAAAAATAACCTATGATGGTGCTAAAGATAAATATGGAAAGATAAATGATGAATTAATTGAAAGGTTAGANTTTGAATTAGAGACAATTAAAAATACAGGATATCCAGGGTATTTTTTAATTGTACAGGATATTACAAATATAGCGAAAAAGTTAGGGGTTTCGGTTGGACCAGGAAGGGGATCAGCAGCAGGTTCAGTTGTTGCATATTGCATTGGTATTACTGATATTGATCCAATTAAATACAACCTGCTTTTTGAAAGATTTTTAAATCCGGATAGAATATCGTTACCAGATATTGATATTGACTTTGATGATGAAGGAAGAGATAAAATTATCAATTATGTGATTGAAAAATATGGATATGATCAAGTAGCACAAATAATAACATATGGTAGTATGGCAGCTAAATCATCAATCAGAGATGCAGGAAGAGTTTTAGAGCTTCCGCTTTCAGAAACTGATAAGTTAGCTAAGCTTGTCCCCGAAAGACCAGGAATTAGTTTAATAGATGCTTTTAAAGAAGTACCTGAACTCTTAGAAATTAGAAAGAAAAAATCTTTAGAATCAGANGTTTTAAAACAGGCAGAGATAATAGAAGGTTCCATTAGAAATATTGGAACTCATGCATGCGGAATAATTATTACACCTGATAAGCTCACAAATTATATTCCTGTATCTAAATCTAAAGATTCAGAACTACTGATTACTCAATTTGATAATAGTGTAATAGAATCTGCGGGTATGTTAAAAATGGACTTTTTAGGTTTAAAAACATTATCTATTATAAATTCAACAATTAAAAATATTTATAAAAANAGTGGTGAAAAAATTAATCTTGACAANTTAAATTTAGATGACAAGGCAACATTTGAATTATTTCAAAAAGGTGAAACTAATGGCACATTTCAATTTGAATCAGACGGGATGCAGAAACACTTAAAATCCTTAAAACCTGATAGGTTTGAAGATTTAATTGCTATGAATGCCTTATATAGACCTGGCCCAATGGAATATATTCCTAATTATATTGCTAGAAAACATGGAAAAGAAGAAATAAAATATGATTTACCTGAGATGGAAGAATTTCTGTCAGAAACCTACGGAATTACAGTATATCAAGAGCAGGTAATGTTACTATCTCAGAAACTATGTGGNTTTACAAAAGGTGAAGCAGATCAGCTAAGAAAGGCAATGGGTAAAAAAGACGCAAAATTACTAGAAATGCTAAAACCTAAATTTTATGAAGGTGGAAAAAGAAATAAAATTGATGAAAAAAAACTAGAAAAAATTTGGTCAGACTGGCAATCTTTTGCCGCATATGCATTTAACAAATCTCATTCTACATGTTATTCATTAATAGCATATAAGACAGCATACTTNAAAGCGAATTTCAAATCTGAGTATATGGCATCTATACTTACTCATAACCAAAGTAATATTGATAAAATTTCATACTTTATGGATGANTGTAAGAAACAAAATATTAAAGTATTAGGACCTGATATAAACAATTCTGATAATAATTTTGTTGTTGGAAAAGAAGGAGAAATTTTATTTGGGCTTGGAGCAGTTAAGGGAACCGGTGATGCTGCTGTTAATTTTATAATAGAGGAAAGAGAAAAAAATGGAAATTATAAAAATATATTTGATTTCATTTGTAGAACTAGTTCAAGAGCTGTTAANAAAAAAACATATGAATCTTTAGCTCTAGCAGGGTCATTTGATGCTCTAGAGGATATTGATAGAAAAAAATATATTTATTCCAATGAAAATGAATCATCTTTTATAGAAAAAGCTATATCATATTCAAATAAACTTCAAAAAGAAAAAGAAACAAAACAAACATTTTTATTTAATAACTCTGAAGAAAGTANTTTAATAACTCCTGAACTACCAGAAATAGAACCATTTACAGAAATTGAAAAACTGAAAATTGAAAAAGAATTATTAGGAATATATGTTTCTGGTCATCCACTTGATAAATACTCATTTGAAATTAAAAATTTATGTAATTCAAACTTTAGAGAAATTAAAGATCAAAAAAGATTAATAGGAAAGACTAATCTTTATACTGCTGGGATTGTAACTAATGTAGAGCATAGAATCTCAAAAAATGGTAAACCATATGGAACAATAACCATAGAAGATTTTTCAGATTCATATAATTTTATATTTTTTAGTGATGATTATGTCAAATACAAAAACTTTTTTGAGGAAGGGTGGTTTTTATTTTTAAGAGGTAAAATGAAAAATAAGTGGAATAAAGAAGATGAATTAGAGTATAAAATTGATGAAATTAATTTANTATCTAAGGTTAGAGAAAAAATGATTAAGGAGTTACATCTTAAAATAAATATAGNTAATGTAAATACTAAATTNGTTGATAATTTGAATNAGAATTTTAAAAATTTGAAAAATGGAAATTGTCATCTTAAGGTAACAATATNATCANATAGTAATGNNAAGAATATTTCACTTGACATGATTTCAAGAGAAAAAAAGTTCAAACTAGATGATAACCTTTTAAACTTATTATCCACAAATTCAGAAATAGATTATATTGTCAATAAATAATTTTTTTTAATTAATTTTACAAAAAAAAAAATGGGTAAAGCATTAGAAATTACAGATTCAAACTTTAATGAAATAGTTTCAAAAAATAAAACAGTTCTAATAGATTTCTGGGCTGAATGGTGTGGGCCATGTAGAATGATTGCTCCTATGATAGAAGAACTTGCNGGAGAATATNANGGNAAAGCANTTATAGGNAAATTAGANGTNGATAATAANCAAGAATCNAGTGTTAAATTTGGTGTNAGAAGCATNCCAACTTTATTAGTTTTNAAAGATGGAGAATTNGTTGATAGACATGTAGGNGCTGTNCCNAAAGAAACNTTATCTAAATCAATCGATTCAAACTTATANNTTANTTAGCACATAGNTTCTTNTAAGAACAAAATTTACAATTNTNTTTNTCATCTGTTTCNATAAAAGGNNANTTAATATCAAATATTTNATTAAGCTTATCTTTTAAGNNATTGTTCAAACTCTTNAAGNTGATCATTAATNTNATNTACCTTNTTATTNTTTATAAATATNTTNATTGAAAAATTTCGATTANTCATCTCTCTAATATTTAATAAACCAGGAGTTATTGGTAAATCATTTTTTAATTTTTCTTTTAATAATAATGAATAATAAAATAATTGAAAAACAGCATCATTTCTCAGATTCTTTTTGTCCGAAAAAAGCATTTCAATAGTTTTAATTTTTTTTGTATCTCCTCCAGTCTTATAATCAATAATTCTATAATTATCATCTTTTTTATCAACTCTATCTATTACACCTGAGATCCTAACAGAAAGTTTATTTGATATATCAATTTTTTTAATATAACCTGAATTTTTATTTCCTTCTAAATCAATAATTTGGAATGGCGCATATTTCTCATCAAAAGATAATGTGTCTGAAATATATTTTTTCATAATTTCAGATAATATAATATTATTACCTTCTAATTTTAATTCATTCTTTTTCTTTAACTTAAAATGTTTTCTAGTAGCTAATTCTAATGCACCTGAAATACTACTTTTAATTTTAAAAAAATCATTTTTATTAATAATCCAATTAGGGTTTAGAGACTTAATGTCTGAATATAAAAACTCTAATGCTTTATGAGTTATTCTACCAAAATCAGGTTTTAAAATTTCTTTTGAAATTGGATTTATTTCTCTAATATTTGCTACATATTTATAATAAAATCTAAGAGAACAGTCCATGTAATCTTTTACACCAGATGGAGAAAGATAACCTTCTTTATAAAATCTACTGGATAACCTTTTAATTATATTTTGGTTCTTATTAATTATCATTTTATCACTTGATATTGAATCAAGGTTTTCAGAAACTGAGATATTTTTTATTTTGATATCTGACTCAGACTCTAATTGTTTTATGAACCTACTTCTTTCTCCTTTACTTGAAAAACTAGAAGTCGTATTATGAATAAGAGTTATATCTTTTGATCTCTGAATAACTCTATAAAATAGATAACTAAAAACTTTATCCATAGAATCAACAGTATCTAATTTAAATGATTTTCTAATATTATATGGTATAAATGAAACGCTGTATAAATTCTTAGGGAAATCACCCTCATTCATAGAAAGAATATATACTTCGTCAAAATCTAAATTTCTAGATTCAAGCACTCCCATAACCTGAAGACCTGAAAGAGGTTCTCCTGAGAAAGGAATTCTAATACTTTTAAGAATTTGACTTAGTAGTTTAGATTGATTTTCTAATGATTTAAATTCAATATCGATAGTAATTAATCTGTTTAATATTTCTAGAAAAGATTTGATATACTCCTTGTCCAGCTTCCCTAAATCTTTTGAAGAATTAAATAAATTATAACAAACATTTCTAATATTTTTAATTAAACTTTCAGATATAAAAAGTGAACTCAAAATATCTGATAAATTAATAAGATTTTGATGGGTTATATATAAAATTTTATTGTCTCTTATTTTTATTATAAACTCATCAAATAAGTTTGAATTAAATTGATAAATGTAGGGATGAGATAATAAGTCAATAATATCATTAATATAATTAACTTTTTTAAAGTCTCTAATTTTTGTTCTTTTATGAACTTTATAGATTATTTGTAATAAACTAAATAAAGGAGTCTCAGATAAAGATAAACCCATCGTCACATTAATATTTTTAATAGAATCTGGGATAGAATTAAGTACAGGCAATAATAATTTTTCATCAGGAAGTAGAATCAGAACCTTATCTTGATCGAAACTATTCTCATTTACTTTCTTAGTTAAAAGATTCCCAAGCACTTTACATTGCCCCACTTGTGAACCAATACCTATGGATTTAATTTTTTTATTAACTGTCTTAAAATTATCTGGTATTATTTTGGGGAATGTTGAATTTAAAATTTTATCATTAGAAAAAACTCTAAATGCATCCCCTGCCTCTTGCTTATAGTCATTAAAATAGTAACTATCAAAGTCCCAAAACACCATAGATTTTTTTTCCTTAATAAAGTATTTTATTATTTTTTTTTCTGAATTAGATAATACATTAAATCCCACAAAAAGATATTCTCTTTTACCGTCAATTATTCCAGTATTAATTTTTTTAATAAATTCTTTATAAACTAATCCCTTATATGCTATTTTATTTTCCTTTAATATCTTCTTAAAATCTTTATATACATCCAATAATATTTTCCAAGTTTTTCTAAAATTTTGCTGATTAACACTCATTTTAGGAAAAAACTTATCCCAAAAAGATTTTATTCTTTCTAAATTTTCTTTTTCTAAAAAATTAAATGACTCGTCAATTTCTTTCTGATTTTTAATAACCTTAAAAATTTTTGATTCATCCTTTAAACTTTGATCTATATCATCAAAATCATTAATAAGTATTTGACCCCAATAATAAAAATCATCAAATGATTCAGAAGATTTTTTATCTAATTTCATTTGAATTATTTTATATAAATAATGATTAATAAGTATGGAGTCACTTATATCATCAGATATTTTAATATCAGAAAATTCTTGAATAAAATCTTCAAAAGTTTTAACAGATGGAGACCATAATGACTTATCTATTTTTTTAGATAATGCCTTTTGAAAATATAAACCTGCTCTTCTATTCGGAAAAATAATAGTAAGATTTCTAAAATCTTTATATTTCTTAAATGTATAGTCAACGACCTCTTCTAAAAAAAATTTTTTTGCCATTAAATTTCTATAGTTTGATTTAAATCAACATATATAATTACCCCCTTTATTTCTTTTAAATAAATTTCAGATAACATCTTTTTATAATTATCAATTTGTTTTAAATAAGAATCTCTAATTTCACCAGTCTTATAATCTATTACATAAATAAGATTATCTCCCATTTCTACAACTCTATCTAATCTATAGATATCTCCATTTTTACTTAAAATTTCTACTTCATTAAATGAAGTGTCTTTAGGACTAAAGAATTTCCTTATATTCTTTATATGTAAAAGATTATAAAAAAAGTTTTTATAAAATTTTTTTTCTTTTTTTTCAATAATATTTTTTGATTCTGCTATTTCTATACCTTTATTTAAATCATTATAATTATTTATAAAATAAAGAATATCATGTATTTTTTTCCCTCTATTTATATTATCAAAGTCAATTCCTTTTTCAGAAGAAGTTCTTATTCTGATTCTATCTCTCCATGAATATGAAGGATAATTATTTAGATGATATACTTTTTTAAAATGACTATTATTAACATTTATAATTTTACCAGATATAAAACTATTATCTTTTAGATTATCTTTTAGTGATGAATAGAGCACATCAGAAACATTTTTAATATCTTCTCTGATCATCTTCTCAGCATTTATTAATAAACCTAATTTTGGTCTTGTAAATGAAACATACATTAAATTTAAGTTGTCTTCATATGCTTTTTTTCTCTCATTAATATACGATGATTCAAATAGAGTTTTAGGGTGAGAAGATTTATATTTTAATGGATAAAAAAAGTCAAACTTTTTATTAAAACTATTTAGATTAACCCAAATTAATTTTTCTTTTCCTCCTCTACTATCGTTATCTAATGTCCAATTAAAAAAGGGCATTATAACAAAATTAAATTCTAAGCCCTTTGATTTATGAATAGTAATTAACTGAATAGCGTTATTTTGAGATGATAAACTTAATTTTTTATTTCCATTTTTTTCCCACCAGTCTAAAAAGGATGTTATCTCTTTACCCTTTGATTGTTTATATTCTAATATTAAATCAGTGAAAGCTTGAAGGAATGGTAATTGATTTTTAATTTTTTGCAATTTAAATATTCTAATTAATTCCTCAACCATATCATAAATTGGAAGTCTTGATATACTAAAAAGATTATTTTTAAACTGAGTAGGTAATAAATTTAATTTCTCTTCATTTGATAAAGAATAATGGTCAGAATTATCAGAATTAAGAACATGAATATAATAAAAGTGAACTATTTCAGATAAAGCTAGTCTATCTCTAAAGTTTGAAAAATAATTGAAAATACTTATAAAAAAACCAACTATTGGAGCTGTCTTCATTTCTAAAGCATCAGCTGAAACATGGTTATAATTATATTTGGAGTTATTTACTGACTCCTCAATTAAAACTTCAGCAATTATTTTTGCATCTTTATTATCTCTTACTATTATTCCTATGTCTCCCGCATTGTAACCGTTGTCCTGAATTTTTTTAATCGATTCAATAGTATATTTTTTTGCAGCGTTAATCTTATCTTCCTTATTCTCTTCAAAAACTATTTCGACATAACCTTTATTACGCATTTTATCACTAGTTTTCTGAACTAAAGACTTATTATAAATTTTACCAATATGATCACTAATAATATTTTGATTTATATATCTATTTAAAGAACTGAAAATCATATTATTAAATGAAATTATTTTTTCACCGCTTCTCCAATTTGTATTTAGATGAGTAATATTTTGAAGATCATTTTCAATATCAGATGAAACAACATTTTCCATTATATCTGAATCAGAACCTCTCCATCTATATATACTTTGTTTTATGTCCCCTACTATAATATTTTCGTCACCGGATGCAAGAGATTCTTCAATTAGCGATTTAAAATTCTTCCATTGGTAATGACTTGTGTCTTGAAATTCATCAATAAGAAAATTTTTAAATGTATTACCTACTTTCTCAAAGACAAAAGGAATATTATCATCTCTTATAACTTCATATAAGAGCTCTGAAATATCAGATATCAAAATAACTTCATTTTCATCTCTGTATTTTCTAACCTGATTTTTTAAAATTCCAGTAATACCAAAAGAATAAATATTATTTCTCAATTCAATTGCAGTATTATATTTTAAGAATTCATCATCAAAAAATTGAATAAGGATTAATAATTCAGATTTTACACTCCTTTCAATTAGACTTATAATTTCTTCCTTTTTTTGATTAGTCTTATTTATCCAATTACTATTATCTTCAATACATGACAAAACTCTTTTACCTGGGGAATTTATTAATCCAATAGATAAATTATTTAAATAACCAAAAACTCCTTTTTCTTTAAATTTAAAATCATTTACATCATACCCATCTTTTTTTAATAATTCTAATATTTTTAAAGACTGACTTTTTATTTTTTTTTCAAAATTTTTCTTCACTAGATAAATTTCTTTTTTAAGCTCATCTACCCATTTAGATATATCAGTACTTGGGAAGTCGTTTGATAAAGATTTAAATTCTTCTGAAAAAAGATTTTTAACCATTTTTACAAGTTCATTGTTTATTAAAAAATCTTTTCCATTAATAATTTTATCTTTAGAAAAATCAGTTAACCACCTAGAAATATAGGAACCTTTTTTAATTGTTGTTAAAAAATTATTAACAACCTCATTAGCAACAAAGTCAAGATCCATTTCAATATTAAATTTTCCTCTAAATTTTAAATCTCTAGTAAAAGATTGAATTATAGAATAAAAAAAAGTATCAATTGTAGTAATTGAAAAATATGAATAGTTATGTAAAATTTTTGATTTTAAATTATTACTTCTTAAAATTATTTCCTCTGGAGAAACCTTGTAAAATTTTGAAAATTCAATGATCAAGTCTTTTTCTTCACCATTTGCAATATCATGGATCATTTGAAGAACCCTCGATTTCATTTCTTCAGCAGCTTTATTAGTAAAAGTTACTGCTAAAATTTTCTTGTAATTATTTTTACTTTTTAAAGCTAATCTTATATAATTTTTAGATAAGGTATAAGTTTTACCTGATCCGGCAGAGGACTTATATATAAAAAATGGTTTTCTGGTCACTATTAATTATTAAAGTGACTTAATATATATAATAAAGTAGATATTGGGAATTATATACGAGTAAAATGAAAGCTACTAATTAGAAAATTCTGCAATTATTTCTTTATCAGAATCTACATTTATTATTAAAGGATTTTCTTTTGTATTAACACTCCCATTCCATTGTTTAAATGAATAACCATTAGTAGGCACAGCCCATATTTCAATTTTTGTTCCTTCAAAAAAATATTTTGATTTTAAATTACAATTAAATAATTCTGATTTACCAAGACATGAATGTCTATCGGTGATATATCCATCAGCATTGGATGTTTTAAAATCAACATAAAAGATTTTTTTTTTAATGTTATCAAATATTAAATCGGATTCATTCGAACAAGACATTAATAAAATAAGTAATATAAGATATCTCATGGAAAAAATAAACGAGATATTTATTATAAAGTTTTATTAATACTAATTATATAACTTTTTTAATTCTGAGCTCATATCATCAAATCTAGACTCAATTGACCCTAAAAAGTTTATGTCAATTTTATCTTCTAAATCAGAAAAGTTTAAAAATTCTAATTTGTCTACTTTATAAGTTTGTTCCATTCCAAAAGATTCAAACTTTATTATAAATTTTAAATTAACTTCAAAATAAGTAATGGTGATATTATTATAGCTTGATGTCTTAATTATCCTCATAAATTAGAAAGTTTCAACTTTATAATTTTAAATAATATTAATTAAAATGAAAATAANTNAATTTATTTAATTTCATCNATACATAATGATTTTAAATCCTGATACTTAATTTTAAGTTCNCCTAATTCTTTAAGATATGCTGAAATATTTTTTTTTGATTCTATAATATTNCCATANAATTCATCNCTNANATAAAANTCATTATTATATCTGTATTTTAAAATTTCAATTTGATTTACTTCAGATACATTAGTCTTCCAATTATGTTCNAGAAAGAACTTTTCAGATAANTTATAATTAAACTTAAGAAAAAAATCATCNTACTCCTTAGTNTGTACATCATGTCTTCTTAAATCTTCATTATATAATTTAAANAACTTATTTTTNANTGTTTCTGAATTAATTCTTTTTATCAAATCNGAACTTATTAACTGATTAAATATTCCNTCTTGAGGNAAAAAAGATTTNAGAGCTCTTCCNACAGAAGAAGAGTGATACATTTTTTTATCATTTGATAAANTTAGTTCTTGATTNAGNTTATCATATAAAACCAAACAGCTTTCAAGAGATATTTCTTGAAGGGTTATGAAATTATCTATTTGAGAAATATCTTGATCAATTACTTTAATTAATTGTTCTATAGATTTATTTTTTCTNTCATTTTCAATTCTATTTTGTCTTGATTGNTCAAAATATAATGAGATTAGAATACCTAAGAAAATAACAACAAATTCAAAACCATACTTTATTAAATATTTTTTCATTTAATATGATTTTAATGATGGATCAACTTCATCTCTCCATCTCATTATACCTCCATCTAGATTATNTACNTTATCAAANGAAAATTTTTTTTCAAGTAAATTCACAATATTTGCACTTCTTACTCCTGTTCTACAATAAATAATAATTTTTTTATTTTTTGAAAGTNNATCAATATTNTCAGGTATTGAATACATATTTATTTTTTCACCACCTATNCANCANATATCATGTTCATATTCATCTCTTATATCAATNAGCTGANANTCCNAATTANNTGATTCAATAATATTATTTAATTCTTTTGGAGAAATACTCTTCATNTTAAGCTTTTATGCTACCNGAAATACCTCCTGAAACTATATATTTCATAACTTCAGAAGATGAATTTTTTAGAGGAACAACATTTTTCTTATCTGTAATGAAAACATTTCCACTAAAATTATATGAATGCGGTAAATAAACAGATACTTTACCTGGCAATCCAATTTCCTTTAAATCATTACTAGTTACAAACCCAGGCTTGTATAAACTAGATTCAACTTTAACTAAGACAGGTTTATTGAACTTTTTCTTTTCTCCCATAAAAGATGTCATAAGATCTTTTATTGAAGAATACACNAGATTTAAAAGAGGTATATCTTTTATTACATTTTCAAACCAATTTATCATTCCTGTATTATACCTNCTGGCAAATGAGCCTACCATTGTTATAAAAAGTACAACTAAAACAAAGCTCAAACCAGGTATATTTTTAACAACTGGAATCAAATTATCTAGAAAATTATATAAATANACGACNACATAAATTGCTGCAGCCATAGGAACTAATAAAAGCAACCCNCTCAAGAAGTTATTCAATAAATTACTCATAAAATTAAATTTAAAGAAATTATAGTGTCATTCCAATAAATGTCTTGAATGCTAGACCCATAAGACCTGTAATTAACATAGTAATCCCAAGACCTTTTAATCCATTAGGAACATGAGAATATTTTAGTTTTTCTCTAATAGCTGCAAGAGCTACTATAGCAAGGTAGAAACCAAAACCACTTCCAAAACCNAATGCNGTAGCTTCTGATAAATTAAAATCTCTTTGNACCATAAATAAAGAACCACCTAGAATTGAGCAGTTTACTGCAATAAGAGGCAAGAAAATTCCTAAAGATCCATATAATGCTGGAGAAAACTTTTCAATAATCATNTCAACTAACTGNACAAAAGAAGCTATNACTGCAATAAACATAAGCAATTGTAAGAAAGTTAAATCAATAGTAGTAAANGTTGGNCTTATCCAAACAAGAGCTCCTTCAGCTANAATATGTTTTTGAATTAGCCAATTAAGNGGTGCAGTACAAGTTAAAACAAATATNACTGCTAGACCTAACCCATTTGCAGTACTAACTTTTTTTGATACTGCTAAAAAGGAACACATTCCTAGAAAATATGCAAAAACCATATTATCCATAAATGCGCTTTTAATAATTAAATTAATTAAATCTGTCATTTTTTAATTTTCTATATATCCATTATTAGTTCTTTGAATCCAAATTAAGATTCCTAATATAATAAATGCTCCAATTGAATCTACAAATAATCCATTTGTAGGAAATGAAGACCATCCAATCATCTCAAAAACTTTATAACCAAGAACAGAACCTGAACCTAAAAGCTCTCTAAAGAAAGCTACTGTTAGAATAATCCATGCATATCCTACACTACTTCCTAAAGCATCTAAGACACTATCATAAGGCTTATTTCCCATAGCATAAGCCTCTAATCTTCCAAGAATTATACAATTTGTTATAATTAANCCTACAAATGCGCCAAGAACTTTATACATCTCATAATTGAAGGCTTGTAGAAATTCTGAAACTAATGTTACCAAACTTGCTATAATAGCAAGTTGCACAATAATTCTAACTCTTGACGGAATATAATCTCTTACTAAGGATGTTAATAAGCTTGAGAATATCATAACAAAAACAACACTAAGAGACATCACAATAGTTGGTTCAAGTTTTATGGTAACAGCAAGAGCAGAACATATACCCAACACCTGGATTGTAACTGGATTATTATCATCTAATGGATCAACGAGAATTTTCTTTCTTCTTTTTGAAAGCAATGACTCACTTTTCTTAGCTACAATTACTTCTTTTTCTTTAATTTCAGTTGTACTCATCTATTTGATAGTAAAATTTGATTTTGATTTTTTTTTATGAAAGGAAGGTAACAATCTAGATAATTTTTTAACATATCATTAAGACCATTGGCAGTTATTGTTGCACCCGACATACCATCAACTTCATGCAGAGTTAACATTTCGTTATTTTCTTTTTTCAACATTTTAATTGAAACTAAATTACCTAATTCATTAAATATTTTTTTTCCTTTATATCTATCTTGTATCTCATTTGAAGATATCCTCGCTCCGAGACCAGGAGTTTCAGCCTTATGATCAAAAGCAACACCTACAATTTGATTTAAATCTTTATCTAATGCAACGAATCCAGATATCCAATCCCAAAGGCCGTTACCAAACATTGGAAAAATATAAAAATCAATAGAACTTCCATCATCACTATACATAAATACAGGATATAATCTTTCATCCTTATTAATCTTATAATTTTTACTAATATTTACTTCTTCAGCAATATAAATACTCCCATCTTCTTGATAAAACTCATTACCCTTGATATCAAGTACTTTTGAACTCATCTTATTCTCATAAGTCTCTAAAATTTCTTCAGGATTTAAAGATGAAATATCCATAACAGCACCAAGAATTTTTTTCTTTGTATCAATTTCTACCTGAACCTTTTGAATTGGAGCTAACTTCATTCTTGTAAAAGAAAGCAATGTCCCAAAAAATATGGTCATAATTAAGGTGAATATTATAATATATGTATTAGACTGTTGCACGTTTTAATCTTCTTTTTTTATTTGCTTCAATAACATAAAAATCAATTAGAGGAGCAAAAACATTCATAAATAATACTGCTAACATAATTCCCTCAGGATATGCTGGATTAAAAATACGAATTAAAACAGTTAATAATCCAATCATAAATCCATAAATCCATTTTCCAGTTTCTGTTTGAGCAGCAGAGACAGGATCTGTAGCCATAAAAACAGCACCAAATGCAAGGCCACCCATCACAAAATGATAATAAGGAGGAATTAGCATAAACTCATTTAGTCCAAATAAGTTAAATATCCAACCCATAAAATATGCTCCAGCAAAAACACTTATAATAACTTTCCAACTTGCGACACCTGAAATAATTAAAATAATAGCTCCTATTAAACACATAAGTGTAGATGTTTCTCCTATTGAACCAGGTATAGCTCCTAAAAACATATTTTCAAATGAATAAAAATCTGGAATACTAATGCCAGCAGAATACTCATCCATTATATTCACTACACTTTCTGAATTTGTTTTACCTACTGTTTCAGCACCTAATGATAAAGGTGTAGCTCCTGAATAACCACTAATAATTTCTTCCTTTGGTTCTCCATAAAACGTCCAAACATCACCACTAATGTCACTTGGAAAACCAAAATATAAAAACACTCTTGCGGTCAACGCAACATTTAATATATTCATTCCCGTACCACCAAAAACTTCTTTAGCAATTACAATTGCAAAAATAGTAGCAATAGCAACTTGCCATAAAGGTATATTTGGAGGCATTATTAAAGGAATAAGCATTCCTGTAACCAAGAATCCTTCATTGATTGGATGTCTTCTAATAGTAGAAAATACTACCTCAACTAAACCACCAGCAATATATGAAACTAATACTATTGGCAAAACTTGTTTTGAACCAATTAAAATTTTTTCCAATAGTGTCGCTTCTAAACCAACTGANATAAAATGTTGATGTCCAACATTCCAAATTCCAAATAATAAACATGGAATCATAGCTATAACAACAGTCATCATCAACCTCTTAAGATCTATAGCGTCTCTAATTTGTGCACCTTTCTTAGGGGTTACTTGATCAGGTACAAACATGAATGTTTCACCAGCTTCAAATAAATAGTGGAATTTCTCAAACTTCCCCCCCTTTTCAAACATAGGTTTTTGGCTATTAAGTATCTTTCTTAAAAATTTCATTATCCTTCTTTTAACATATTTAATCCTTTCCTTAATAATACTTGAAGTTCATTCTTAGATACATCAACAAATTCACATAAAGCAATATCTTCTTCAACTAATTCATAAATTCCTAACTCCTCCATCTCATCATAATCTCCAGCCAATATAGACTTAAAAAGATATGTTGGTAAAATATCCATTGGAAGAACTTTTTCAAAAACTCCTGATTGCACAAAAGCTCTTAATTCTCCATTTGTATTTGTATCTAAATTAAATTTTTTATTAGGAGTTAAAAATGAAAATAAACCAAAAGCCCTTTGAAAACTNAGTTTATTNAATATAGGCATAATCCATCCTAAAAAACTATGTTTATTTCCCTCAGGTATTACTGTAATCATATTATCATAGAACCCAAGGTATCCATCAGAGCCAATAGATGTGCCAGTTAATACGTTACCTGATATTACTCTAAAGTTAGACTCATTAACGTTAGATGAAATTAATTCTTTTACAGAAAATCCCGAATTACATTTAAAATATTTTGGGTTATCAACACATGACCCATTAAGAGAAATAATCTTTGATGAGTCATAAATTCCTTTATTAAACAATCTTCCAATTTGAATTAAACCATAAGGAGATATTGACCATACAATATCATTTTTGTTTACTGGATCAATATGATGAATTTGAACACCTACATTTCCAGAAGGATGGGGTCCAGAAAATAAATTATTTTGATAATTATTAAAATTAAATTGTTTAATAGAATCTTCATTATGATTTAAATGAATCTTTCCTTTAGTAAGTTTACTTATTACATTTAATCCAGTCTTAATATCATCAAGGTCATCATTGTACATAAATTCATAAGATGGTGATAATGGATTTGTATCAAAAAAAGAGACATGAATTGATTTTGGTTCTACATTAGTATCGGCTACTAATCCAAAAGGCCTTTGAATAAAATGAGGCCAAACGCCACTTTTAGTTAAATGGCTAATTATTTTATCTCTGGATAAATTTTCAATTTCAGAATTATTTATTATTCTGTGTTTTATATATTTATTTTTTTTATCAGGTAAAATTCTAATTTCTTCAAGCCTTCTTTTATGNCCTCTCACAATATCTATAATCTCACCGCTTACAGGAGAACAATACATAATGTTTTCNTTTANTTTATCAAATAAAATAGGAGTACCNGCCTTTACATCTTCCCCTATCTCAACTAAAAGTTTTGGTCTTGTTATTCCTATAAAATCTGTAGGTTTTATTGCAAAAGAATTTTGATTAAAATCNTCACCTATTTCAGTGACAGCTCTACCTTCTAAATTAATGTTNAATCCTTTCTTAAGATTAAATTTAAGAGACATTAAAGTATATAAAAATTTTCTTTTCTTAAAGCGACAAAAATAATCTTAATAATTCTTTTATTAATCTTTTTCTTTAAAAAAATTATTAAAATTTATTCTTAATTATATCAATTATTTTATGGGTTTGTTCATTGATTTCTAAATCACTAGTATCTATCACTATTGCTTCATCTGCAATACGTAGGGGACTATCTTTCCTATTAGAATCTTTACTATCTCTTTCAGATAAATTTTCTAACACATCACTATATGTTACTTCTGGATTATTGTTTTTCATATCTTCAAATCTTCTTTTAGCACGAACTTCTATATCAGCAGTCATAAAAATTTTTATTTCAGCATCTGGAAAAACAACAGTAGTAATATCTCTTCCTTCAATAACAATTTTTTTTCTTTTTCCCATTTCTTTTTGAATCGATACTANATGTTCTCTGATTATTGATATAGAACTGTATTTACTTACATTATTTGAGATTTTATCTCCTCTAATTTCTTTCTCTACATTTTCATTATTTAGAAATGTATTTTGGTTTCCGTCTACGTATTTAAAAGTTATAATAATATTCTTTAAATTATTACTTATTGCATCTTCATTATCATAAGAAATTTTATTTCTTAATAAATACAATGTAATAGCTCTATACATTGCACCTGAATCTAAATATTTATAATTAAAATGTTCTGCAACTAATTTTGAAGTAGTACTTTTTCCACACCCAGAATGACCATCAATAGCTATTATTATATCTCTAATCATATTTTTCCTTTTTAACTTCTAAACCTCTTTTATTGTAAGTATACCAATAACCAACCTTTAAATTATTTTTATAGTTTCCAATTATAGAATTTTTTCCATTAAGATGAAACTCTTTATATTCCCCATTTAAATAACCTTCCATATAATTTGAAATTGAAAAAAGAGAGCCATTATCATAATAATCTATTAACTCTCCATCCCCATCCTTTAGCGTTCCAGAAGAAATACTAGATCCATCCGAAAGGAAATAATCAGTTACATTTATCAATCTACCTAAATTATATATTTCTTCTATTTTCAAAATGCCATTTTTATGAAATCTACCCCATATTCCATTTTTTAGACCGTAGGAATAAGACCCAATTTCATCAAGTTGTCCTTGGTCATAATAATAAATCCACTGATCNATTTCAAATCCATTTCCAAAAATNCCCTCAGAAGATATATTACCAGATCTATGAAAGAACTTCCAGCTTCCATTTTGGAAATCATTTTTAAAAACACCTATAGAAAAAATACTACCATCTTCNCGAAATGATTCCCACAAACCATCCTTTAAACCATTTTTGAAATTACCTTTTACACTTAAAGTGCCATCAGGTAAAAACTCATTATATTCACCTTCCTCTAAGTTATTTTTATATCTATATGACTTAGCCAAATTCCTGTTAAAATAATATTCATTAAAAATCCCATCTTTTATTCCATTATANTAATGCTCTTCCTTTTGAATAATATTAGTGTTTGGATAATAATAAATCCACTTTGAATGTGCTAAATCATTTTTATATCTTTTTTCAAAAGATATATTTCTAAATTGACTAAACTCTGTCCAAACGCTATCTTTANATCCTAATTTATAATAACCTCTAAGAGCAACCCTACCATTATAGTAAAACTCTAAATACTCTCCATCTACTTTATTCTTAATATAATTAGCCTTAGATACAACAGTACCATAATCATCAAAAGCAATTAATTCACCATGTAATAATCCATCAACATTATAATTAGATATTTCTTTTAAATTTCCACTTTTGAAATAATATTTCCACTGTTTATACCTTTTTCCATTTAGCATCTGACCCTCAGTCTCTAACTCACCATTAAAATAAAAAGTTTTCCAAATTCCTACTTGAATATTTTCCTCAAATTTTCCAATAATTTTAATTTTACCATCATAAAAATATTCTACAAATGTACCATCGAGAGATCCCCCTTCAGAATATGAATAATTAGACATTAATTTCCCATTTTCAAAAAANANATACCATTTACCTACTGGTTTTAATTTATCAAACTTTCCCTTAATTCTTATATTACCAGAACTATCTCTTGATATATATGACCCATCTTTATCTTTTTCTCCTAATTTATAAATTGAAATTATTTCTGGGTCATTAACCGGAATAAAAATCTTTTGAGAAAAACNATTTGTANTATTTAAAATAAAGAATGAAACANTTANAATTATTTTAATCTTAAAATTTACCATCTTATTAAAGCAGAAGCCCAAGTGAAACCACTACCGAATGCAGCCAAACATAAAATATCTCCTTTTTTTAATTTCCCATTATCTAAAGCTTCTTTTAATGCAATTGGTATTGAAGCAGCTGTAGTGTTTCCATATTTCATTATATTATTAAATACCTGAGAATTTGATAGTTTTAATCTACTTTGAATGTACTGACTTATTCTCAAATTTGCTTGGTGAGGTATTAATAACGATATATCCTTTGGGGTAAGATTTGAATAATTTAATGCTTCATTAATAACTTCTTCAAATCTGATAACGGCATTCTTGAAGACAAAATTACCATTCATTTTAGGTGAGTANCCTGTTCCATCTTCATTTTTATCTTCTATAATTTTATCTATCCAAAAAGTAGTAGCTGGTTTTATTAGTGCAAGTTCCTCAGCGTATTTTCCTTCAGAATGAAGATGTGTAGATAAAATACCTGAATTGGATTTACTTGAAGATACTACTACAGCTCCTGCCCCATCTCCAAAAATTACAGAAACAGCTCTTCCTCTAGAAGTTTTATCTAAACCTCCTGAATGAATTTCACTACCAACAACTAAAATATTTTTATACATTCCAGACTTTATATATTGATCAGCTACTGATAAACCATAAAGAAAACCAGAACATTGATTTCTAACATCTAATGCNCCTATTTCTTTTATACCTAAATTTCTTTGTAATAAAACACCTGATCCAGGGAAATAGTAATCAGGACTTAATGTTGAAAANATTATAAAATCTATATCATCATTTTTTAATCCTGCATCTTTAATNGCATCCTCAGCNGCNTAGGTTCCCATTAATGATGTTGATGTTTTNTTGTCATTAACCCANCTNCTNTCTTNAATTCCAGTNCTNTCNTGAATCCATTNATCAGANGTNTCCATNAACTNNTCTAAATCTTTATTTTTGACAATATTTTCTGGAACANAATANCCAACCCCTTTTATTTTTGACATTATCATAACCAAAACTATGNTTTTTTTTTTTAATCAAAAAGAGAATAATTNCCATATTGNTTTAAACTATCTTTTGGTTCAATTAAAGATTTATCATCAATATTTTTTTTTTCAAAATANGGAGAAACTATATAATTTGAAAAATCANTAAACTTTAAANTANTAGTGAATGGCAATANTTTTTTNAAAGTTGATTTTTTATTAAACCAAATATCAAAATATCTNATATCAAAAAATAATGGNACNCGNNAAGTGAATTTTTTCCATTCNANAGATGANGGNGAGGTTAAAAANTAAAAATACATAAACTTATTTCCTGAAAAATCTTCAAATGATTCNCTTATTCCAANACAGTATNTNAATTTNTCTTTTATATATTTAAAATAATATGGTCTTTTATCAATNGAATTAATNTTTTTCCAAAAATAAAAACCATCGCAAGGAATTANACATCTATTNATTTTAAATTGATTAGTNAGNATNTTACTTTTTTTTACTTTAGAAATNTCAACATTAATTAATCTNNTTGCTAAGGAATTATTTCTTGAAAACTCATCATTNGATCCCCAATAATTTAAAGAAACTTTNTCATTATNNTCAATTGAAATTATNGGTAGTTTCTTNGTTGGAAAAGCATTATAAATAGATTTTGNTAATCCTTCATCAAGATGNAAAGAGTTTTTAACATATTNAATATTNATNAGAGTATATCTACTTATCATTAGATAAAAATAATAATTTTCTTTAGTTAAATCCTTTAAATAAATTTTTGGATTAAATTTGAGCAAAAATTTAAATATATGGCNGAAATAATCAGAATGCCAAAAATGAGTGACACNATGGAAGAAGGTGTCATAGCNGGNTGGTTAAANAAAGTNGGTGAAGAAGTTAANTCTGGAGACATTTTAGCNGAAGTCGAGACNGATAAAGCAACNATGGANNTAGAATCATATGATGATGGNTTCTTATTNCATATNGGAGTNAANGANGGTGNCTCAGTTCCNGTAGANGGAGTTATTGCAATTATTGGAGAAAAAGATGAAGATGTTTCAAGTATTCTTAANGACTTAAAATCNAAANAAGAAGANGANAATGAAAAAGAANCANTAGTTGTTTCNAATGATGNTGAAGATAAAATTGAGAGTAAAGAAAATNTTATCCCTTCTNTGGAGGNGGAAGAAAAACCTTTATCAANTGTAGAGGNGAAAGAAANNATTGATTCTGAAAATAATTCTAGAATTANAGCATCTCCTTTAGCTAAAAAATTAGCTTTAGANAAAGGNATTAATATNCATGAAGTTTCAGGTTCTGGAGATGGTGGGAGAATTACAAAAAANGANATAGAAANTTTCAGTCCTNCTAAATCAATTNCNGATNNAGAAANTGAAATTGTTTTACCAAAAATTCATTCAGANGAATCTTATGAAGAGNTTCCTGTTTCTCAAATGAGAAAAACTATTTCAAAACGTCTTGCAGAAAGTAAATTTACTGCTCCACACTTTTATCTNACNATGGAAATNGATATGGATAANTGCATAGAGGGAAGAAAAAAAATTAANGANNCNTCTGANATAAAAATTTCATTTAATGANATNATTCTAAAAGCTTGNGCGGTAGCATTAAGAAAACATCCAATGGTAAATTCAAGTTTTCTTGGAGATAAAATAAGAATAAATCATCATGTACANATTGGTGTTGCAGTTGCAGTAGATGAGGGNCTTTTAGTTCCCGTAATNAGATTTGCTGATAATAAATCATTATCTCACATATCNTCNGAGGTNAAATCTCTNGCAGGAAAGGCTAAATCTAANCAACTTCAACCATCAGAATGGGAAGGTAATACATTTACTATTTCTAATTTAGGAATGTTTGGAATAGATGAGTTCACAGCAATTATTAATCCTAATGACTCTTGTATATTNGCAGTTGGTGGAATAAAAAACACACCTGTTATTAAAGGTGANNAAATTGTTCCTGGNAANCTAATGAAGGTAACACTGTCTTGTGATCATAGAATTGTTGATGGGGCTACNGGNTCATCTTTNCTTAAAACNCTAAAAGAATTAATTGAAGATCCTATTAAAATTTTAGTATAANTATGAGTAAAATAATTAAATCAACAACCGTTTGTGCAGTACTTAAAGATAATAAAATCGCTATTGGAGCTGATGGACAAGCTACGATGGGAAATACAGTAGCTAAAAGCAATGTAAATAAAATAAGAGTATTAAATGAAGGTAAAATTCTTGCTGGATTTGCAGGGTCTACTGCAGATGCATTCACACTTATTGAGAGGTTTGAAGAGAAGCTATCAAAGTATGGAGGGAACATGAAAAGATCAGCTATAGAATTAGCTAAAGACTGGAGAATGGATAGATACTTAAGAAGACTAGAAGCTATGATGATAGTTGCAGATAAAAATCAAATTCTAGTTATTTCTGGAACAGGAGATGTCCTAGANCCTGANAATAATATTGCAACTATTGGTTCTGGAAGTATGTATGCACAATCTGCAGCAATTGCATTAAAAGAAAANAACCCTAAAATGTCATCTGAAGAAATTGTAAAGAAAAGTTTAACAATTGCAGCTGATATTTGTATTTATACTAATCATAATATAGTTCTTGAAAAATTAGATTAGTTATAAGTTTAGTTCTCAATNGTAATAGAACCAATTCCATTTGTAGCTTCCCAAAAATTATANAAATGGGTTCCATCATCTTCTTTTTTTGAAAACCATTCTGCNGTAGCATCTACTTTATCCCACTGNTCATCANTCAANGTTTTATTTGTAAGCACAACTATTAGTAACTTAAAATTTTTCTGAGAGTTATTATAGTTAGGAACCCTTTTACCTAATAAATTCTCAATAGACTTTCCATCATGAGTTATTCTTGAATTAGCTGAAAAATTAAATTCACTACCAGAAGAAGAAAAAGAGGTTATATCGGAAAATACATCAAATTCTGATACTGAAGAAGAAGGAATCAAGCCCATAAGGTACAACTCTAATTCATTAAAGGGNACACTATTTCCTCCATTTGCAAAACCACCAAAACTCTCTACTTTATAAGAATTTCCACCATTTTCTATAAGTGAACTTTGCTTAAACCCACCAAGTTGTCCTTTAGTACTACCACCTGTGAATCCCCAATGAGGTCTATAGTTAAATGAGGATATATTACTTCCTGAACTATTAATATAATGTGTTTCAATTCCAAAATTAGCCCAATTATGAGCTAATTCATGTANAGCTGGACCACTCCTTAAATATTCTAATCCTGAAAGCTGCATAACAGATTTTAATTTNCCTTCAGATCCATAATCAGATGAATAATCNTATNTACTTTGACCAGTACCCTCAATATTATTTGANACACCAATTAGTTTACCATAATAATTTATATTTTCAGGTATATCTGGTTCATTTAATACAAAAAAAATAAAATCATATTTATCTGGAAACTTTTTATAAATATCATTAGTTATAGCTTTTCTTTTTTCTGAGTTTGAAAATCCATCATTATTAATCCAATCTTTATATTCACTATTACTCATTAATAGAGAACTTACTCTATTATTAGAATGCAAAGTTATTTCATGATCAGTCTTTTCATTAGGATAATTAAGATCATCCTCTTCTTTAGAGCATGAAATTGAAAAAAGAAATAAACCAATAATATAAAATTTTAAATATTTCATATCATAACCTTCTAATCCAAATATTTCTAAAACTAACGAGGTTGCTATGATCTTGTAATTTGATAGGTAACTTAGATACGTGAGCTTTATATTCAGGATAACCAATAAATTTTACATAGCCTTGTATTTGAGAATTATTTTGAATTAAAACACCATTATGAAATACAGTAATATATGCTGGTGATTCAACTCCACCATTTTCATTAAAAACTGGAGCTTTAAATATTATATCATATGTCTGCCACTCTCCAGGTTTTTTTGAAGCATTAACCAAAGGACTATGTTGTTTATATACACTACCAGCTTGTCCATTAGAATAAGTCCTATTTTCATAAGAATCTAAAACTTGAATCTCATATCCAGTATCCCCATCTTCTGTATTTTCCATAAAGTAAACTCCACTATTACCTCTATTTTGACCATCCCCCTCAATTTTAACTGGAGACATAAATTCTACATGTAACTGACAACTACCAAAAACATCTCTGCTCAATATATCTCCTGTTCCAGGTTTTACAGTAAAAAATCCATCTTTTATATCCCATTTAGCAGGTTCTCCATTTTTATGAACCCATTTATCTAAATTTAATCCATCGAATAAAACAATTGCATCTGAAGGTGCATCTCTGAAGGAATTTCCTGGATTAACAACTTTTGGTTCAGGATCCCAAATTTCGGTTAATTCCCATGCTTTCGTTTTAGTATCTTGAGAATATATAAATCCAATTGATAGAAAATATAATGGTAATAGAATGGTTTTTTTCATTTTTTTATATTTAGTTAATTTCAAATTCAATAATTGATGAGTACTTATCTAAGTTAGTTACTTGCAATTCATACTTTCCTTTAGATAAATATTTTTCATTATTTTCATCATATAAATTGTTTTCAATAAAATTTAATCCGTAATCTAATTTACGTTTTTCATTATAAATCGCTTTTTCATTATTAGTAATGGTTAAATCTATTTCCTGATCAGAATCAGAATAGATAACAAATTGTATAGAGGGTTCTATAGTTTGACCAGACCAGTTTTTTGACCCCCATCTATTTGAANATTTTATCTTATCATTCTTAAAAAGATATAAACTTTTTGATAATACAGTTTCATCAATTTTTTGTAGGTGAGACACATCAGCTATATAGACAGATCTACCATGAGTACCAACTACTAAGTCATTATCCCTGGGGTGTACAACTAGGTCATGGACTGGCGCACCGGATAATCCCTTTGAAAAGGGGCTAAATGTATTTCCAAAATCTAAAGATGCATATACCCCATGGTCTGTTCCAACATAAATCAAACTTTCATTTTCATTATCCTCAATTATTACATTTACAGGTTCCATAGGTAAGTTATGTCCAATTTTACTCCAATTCAATCCATAATCTTCAGATACATATACCATTGGAGAGAAATTATCCCATCTATAACCATTTAATGCTAAATAGACTCTACTCTGTTTAAATTTGGAAGGATAAATTCCACTAACCCACATATTATTAGGTAAAGATGAAGAAATGTTTTCCCAAGATATACCTCCATCTTTTGATATATGAATAAGTCCGTCATCNCTACCAACATAAATTAANCCAAATTTTAAATCGGATTCTATTATAGTAGTTAAAGTCCCATAACTCACATTTCCTTTAATCCCTCCATTAGTTAAATCATTTGATAAGGTTTCAAAATTATCNCCTTGATTAAGAGANCTATGAAATTTATTAGANCCCATATATAATATATCTTGATTATGTCTAGATAAATAAATAGGTGTCTCCCAATTCCATCTNTAAGGTCTNTCNCCTAAAACATGAGATGGAGTAATCCTTTTTCTTTCTCCAGNCCTTGTATTAATTCTTGAATAATTACCAAACTGAGAACCGGTATAAACAGTTTCATTATCTCTAAAATCTATTTCTGTTTGCATTCCGTCTCCACCATAAATTGACTTCCATTGGTACTGCCCTGAACTATGCCATCTTAAGCTTGAAGTGTAATCTGAGGGTCCCATCCAAACACCATTATCTTGAAAACCACCATATACATTATATGGTTTTTTCATATCGATATTGATATCATAAAATTGACCTACTGATGTACTATTATATTTCATCCAGTTAGATCCGTCATCATAACTAATATTTACACCTCCATCATTACCAACTATTAAATGACCAGATCTATTAGGATTTAACCATAGAGCATGGTAATCACCATGCATATTTTCATAATCAATTGATTCCCATGTCTTACCATAATCATTTGATTTGACAAGAGGAACTCCCATTGTATATACTTTTGCAGGGTTTTGAGGATCAACTCTTATCTCTCCAAAATAATATCCATATGAATAAAAAAGACTAAATAAATCATCTTGATTTACTTTAACCCAAGTCAATCCAGAATCTTCAGACATATAAACTTCAGCTCCAATTACTGGAGTATCATATAATAATGTGTTTGAGTCTTCAAGATATTCAACTAATGAATATGGTAGTATTTCTCCTCTTTCAATCATAGATTTAATTAGAGAAGATGAATATNTAGAAGGGAAGCGATTAGTTCTTAGAAACTTATTTAATTTTTCATCAGATATTTTTAGAAAGTTTTCTACTGAGATATCTCTAATTTGATCTTTATTTAAATCATCATTATCATTTACTTTTTGAGATTCTTTTCTATCNTGATTATCTAAAATAGCATATAGGATATTTGGATTTGACCTAGATATGTCAAGGCCTATTCTTCCAGTGCCTTCTGTATCAGGAAAACCACTAGATCCACCTGAAATCTCTAACCAATTAATTCCACCATCTATTGATTTATAAATTCCTGAACCTAAACCTGCACCATCAAAATTCCAGGCTTTCCTATCCTTTTCCCACATCGAAGCATATAATATATCTGGGTTTGATTCATCAATTATAAGGTCAATTGCACCAGTTAGTTCATTGACATACAAAGTTTTCATCCAACTTTCACCTCCATTAACTGATTTATATACTCCTCTTTCAATATTTTCTGAATATAAATGTCCCAGAGCTGCGATCCATAAGACCTCTGAATCATTAGGATGAATTATAATTCTACCAATATGGTGTGAGTCATCAAGACCAATATGTGTCCAATTTTTTCCATTATCAGAAGACTTATATATACCATTTCCTGAATAGGATGATCTACTTGAATTATTTTCACCAGTACCTACATAGATTATATTATTATCCCAGTCAACTTTAATATCACCTATTGTCATAACCATTTGATTATCAAATAAAGGTGTGAAAGTATTACCATGATTTTTAGTTTCCCATAATCCTCCAGAAGCATATGCAACATAAAAATTTGCAGGATCTTTAGGGTTTACATCTAAATCAACTACCCTTCCACTCATTACTGTTGGTCCTATATTTCTAAAATTAATATTTTGAAGTAATGATCCATTATTATTTAAATTACCGTAATTAGAGTTAACTCTTTCTTGGGCAGATGTTGATTTAGGAAAATTATTTTTTTTATTTTTTTTTTGTGCAAAAGAAATATTAAAAAATAATAAAAGAATTAATATGTTTGAAACTTTAATCATAATGGAAAGGAATTAGGTTTATATTATTAATAAAAAATAAATATATAAAAATTGCAGCTATTTTACACATCAAACCCCAACGCTACTATTTTAGAGGATGATGAGTTCTTTCATTGTACTAAAGTATTAAGAAATCGAGAAAATGATAATATTTTTTTAACAGATGGAAGAGGTAATTTATTTGAATCAAAAATATTAAAAATAAAAAAAAATCATTGTGTGATTAAAAAGTTAAAAAAAATAAAAACTATAAAAAAAAATAATACGAATCATGTAGTATGTAGTATAATCAAAAGCCAAAATAGATTAGAATGGATGATTGAGAAGTTGACAGAGATTGGAATAGATGAAATCACATTTATTTCAACAAAATATTCTGAAAGATCTAATATTAATTACAAGAGGATTGATAAAAAAATTATTTCTGCTCTAAAACAATGTAAATCGTTATTTAAACCAAAAGTAAATGAATTAATTTCTTTAAATGAATTTCTAAAAAATGAATATAAAAAATCAAATAAATACGTTGCTGACATCTCTTCAAAAATAGAGATGAAAAAGAATAACAATAATGAAAATTCTTTAATATTAGTTGGTCCTGAGGGAGATTTCTCAAAAGAAGAATTAGAAATTTTAAATAAAAAAGGATACCAAGGAATAAGTCTTGGAAACCAAGTACTAAGATCAGAAACAGCTGCTTTAATAAGCGGTTACTTATTAGTAAGTAAATAAGAAATAAAAGTGATTGGCCTGGGTCTCGAACCCAGGACCCTCTCCTTAAAAGGGAGATGCTCTACCAACTGAGCTAGCCAATCATGTAAACATTGGAACGCGCAAAACTAGAAAATGTTATTGAAATTACAATAATGAGATTAATATTATTTGAAAATTGTTATATTAAATANTGAAAAATATATACTACCCTCTCCTAGTTTTAATTNTACTAACAAATAATTCATTTTCTCAACAGAAANTATCTCCCTTAGTANGTTCTTATGATGAATATAAATTACTAAAAGATAAGAGTTCATATAATATGAGTTGGGTATCATTNGGCCCAGTTTTAAATTCTGCAAGAGTAGAATCTATACAAGTAGATGAAACAAAACCTGGGACAATGTATGTAGCATTTGGATCAGGAAATTTATGGAANACTATAAATAATGGNATGTCATGGAAACCTATTTTTAATGANNTTCCCTCAATTGGAATTGGTGATATTGCAATNGCTCCATCGAATAAAGATATAATCTATGTAGGTACTGGTGAAAGCCTTAAAAAGGGAAGAAATTTTACTATGCCAGGNACTGGAATTTACAAATCTATTGATGGAGGAGAAAGCTGGAATCACTTGGGNCTNAATGANTCTTGGCATATAGGTGANATATCTATTAATCCAAATAATCCTGANATTGTTTTTGTAAGTGTNATGGGNCATTTCTGGAGTAAAAATAAAAANAGAGGAGTTTTNAGAACTNTTGATGGTGGAAAAAACTGGNAAAAAGTTTTATATATAGATGAANTGACNGGAGCTAATGATATNGTAATATCNAATTCAAATTCAAATATTATATATGCNTCATTATGGGAAAATTATCCTGGAATTAGNGGTANAAAAAGTGGNNTTTATAAAAGTATTGACAATGGAGAGAATTGGACCAAATTGGAAAAAGGANTTCCATATGGTGATAAAATGGGNAGNATAGGTCTTGCTGTTTCTTACTCAGATCCNGATAAAGTTTATGCATTAATTGATAATTTNTCTAAAGAAAGAAGTAAGGCTGCAGAAGTATATTCCAGNGATAATGGNGGGAGANATTGGTANAGAACTNACGAAGAGGAATTATTAATTTTTCCAGGNATTGGATGGTATTTTGCAGANATATATGTAAATCCTNTNGATCATAATGAGGTATATGCTCTNGGAGTNAGAGCNGCTTTCAGCGATGATGGCGGAAAAAGTTTTAANAATATAAGAGGTGATGTTAAAAGGTTAAATAATAGTCAGGCNAAAGGNCTACATCTTGACCATTGTGAGTTNTGGATNAATCCNTCAAANCCNAATCATATTGTTCTAGGTAATGACGGGGGNTTATTTGTTAGTTATGATAAAGGAAAGACATGGCTTCATTATAATAATATTCCNACAGGAGANTTTTATGATATTGAGTTGACAAATGGAANACCNTACTTNATTTATGGTGGAACTCAAGATGATGCTACAGTATATGGACCANNTAAAGAATGGAAAAATAATTTTGAAGATAAATGGAAATATTTGTGGATTGATGCATGGGACGGAGGTGACGGATGCGTTACACAGGTTGATCCTTCTGATAATAATACNGTTTATTTTAGTATGCAAAATGGAGCTATAAGAAGAAAAAACCTAAAAGATGANATNTCNGTATCAATTAAACCAAAATTACCTAAAGAGATTGAAGATACNCTAAAATATAANTTCATAACACCNTATTTTATATCTGCACATAATCATAATCATCTTTATCATGCAGGAAATTATGTATTTAAATCNATAGATAAAGGAAATAATTGGAAAGTNATAAGCNATNATTTAACNAAAAAAAATAATTCTTATTCNGGTGGAGCAATTGCTGAATCTAANTTATCAAAAGGTCTTATATATTATGGNTCAGATAGAGGATTNTTTTGGTANACAAAAGATGATGGAAAGAAATGGCACGAAAGTTCAAAAAATATATCAAATGGTTACATTAGAAACATTTATCCTTCCAATTTTGTGGAATCNAGGGTTTATATGTCAATGACAGGAATTAATTACGATGATTTAAATAATTATCTATATGAATCTGAAAATTATGGGAAAAATTGGANAAAAATACAAGGCAATCTACCAAATGAACCTGCAAATATTATAATTGAAGATCTAAAGTATGAAAATGTATTATATGCTGGNCTATACAGAGGGGTGTATATTTCATNAGACAGAGGGAAGAATTGGGAANTAATNGGAAAAAATTTCCCGATGAGTAGTGTTTCAGATATAGAAATCCATAAAGAAACTAATGACATGATTGTTTCNACTCACGGAAGGGGTATATATAAAATAAATTTAGACCCAATTCATAATTTAATATCTAGCAATAATATTAAGGATAAAGATATGATTCTGAGTACTGGTGANTTTATATTACCTAAATTTAATGACACTCATGGAGAACCAATTATGGAATCATATGAAAAAGTTCCTATTTCCTTTTATTTAAATAATTCAAAAAAATATTCTTTAATTATAGAANATGAAAATAAAGAGATNTGGAGAATGNATGGAAGTGGCAAAAAGGGTATAAATCAATTTAGATGGGATTTAATAACTGAAAAAAATAATAGTCAGAAGCCATACTATATCCATTTTAATAAATTTATTTCATCTGGAAATTATAAATTAATTTTAAAAACAGAAAATNTAATTTTAGAAGAAAAAATAACCATAAATGAATTCCAAAATCCTTAGAATATCCCTATTTGTATTTTTATTTTTTCCAATAATTCTAAAAGGAAAGAANAAGCTGTTATATGTTGGTGATTCCTTATTTAAAGAACAAAAATATTANGATGCAAAAAAATATTATGATAGNTTATTTTATAATAANAATATGTTCAGTTATAGTATGCTTATAAAGATGTCATTTATAGAGGAAAGTNTAGGNAACTTTGAGAAAAGTATTTACTATTTATCATTTTATAAAAAAAGGAAAGAAAATAATGAGGTAGATAACTCNCTACAAAAAATTATAGATGATAATAATATAAAAAGTTTTGAAAAATCTGACTTTAATTTTTTTGAAAANAAATTTTTAATTTATAAAAANTATATAATCTATTNTCTTCTTTTTTTATCAATTTTNATATTTTCNTATAANNCTTATAGGNTATTTAAAAAAAGAAAAATNAATTATGTTAAATCTTTCTTCTTGATCAATACTCTATTATTATTTATTTTAAATTTTACAAATAANTCTAAAGGTATAGTCTCAAATAATAANACATTCATAATGNATAATCCATCCTCTGGNTCTGATGTNTATGATATAATAAATAAAGGAGAAAAACTNGATATTACNGGTCAGACAGANGTCTGGTATGANATTAAAATAGATAATAAAAAAAGGTANATNAGGAAGAAAAACTTATTAANGATTAATTAGTAATNTTTCAAAAGAGATTCTCTNTCATTGAGAATTTCTTTNAANGCTAANTTATCNGATAACTTNGGAAACCAATTNTTGATTAANTGAGCTAGNCTNCCTCTAAAAGTAAAAATTAAATCTCTTTTTTTATTTTTATACCCATTATANATTTTTTGAGCAATATAATCCGAACTCATCATTCCTTTTTCATCTCTANNAGAGTTTCCTTCCTTATTACCATCACTTTTAAGTGTATTCTTCCTNAAATTACTCTGAAAATACCCAGGTGATGCAACCATTACATGAATATCTTTTTTTAATAACTCNAGTCTTAAAGAATCAAAAAAACCNTGCATAGCATGTTTTGANGANACATATGCTGATCTAGTTGGAGTTGCAATAAAACCATTTAANGANGANATNGCAATTATAGAACCTTTTGATTTTATCAAATGAGGAATAGAATATTTAACTGAATATATTGATCCAAAAAAATTAATTTTAAATAGTTTTTCAAATACATNTAAATTTGCATTTTCAAAAACTGATCTATATGAAATTCCNGCATTACATATTAATACATCNACTCTACCAAATGATTTAANTGTCATATCAATCATCTTTTTCACATCATTTTCAATTGAAANATCATGGACAATAAATTCACAATTAGTNCCTATTGATTTTATATTNGATTGAACTTTCTTTAGCCTTTCTATATTNGTTCCACCTATAANAATATTAAANCCCTNANTCGAAAACTTATANGCTAAAGCTTCTCCTGCCCCTGATGAACCACCNGTAATAACTACTACTTTATTTTCCATATTATAAATATAGTTTATAAAAATTATTATAATTTCGTAAAATCAACTTAACTAACTAATGACCAAAGATATTATAAATCAACTCGGTGAAAACCGAGAAGAATACTTCAACGCAGCTATTCCACCAATCTTTTCAAATTCTAATTTTTTATTTTCNAAAGTTGAAGATATGCGTTCNGCAATGATTAATAAAAATGATATCCCCTTTTATACTAGAGGTCANAATCCTACTACAAGAATATTTGAAAAAAAAATTGCTGCATTGGAAAAAACAGAAAATGCTCTGGCNCTNAGTAGTGGTATGGCAGCAATTTCAACGGCTNTANTATCTCAAATAAAAAGTGGAGAACATATGATTTCAATTAACCAGCCATACACTGGNACNGATATGTTCATGAAAAACATATTNCCTAATTACAATATTGATATCACNTTNATAAATGGAGAAAAANAAGAAAATTTTGAAAAAAAAATACAAAAAAATACAAAAATAATATACCTAGAGAGTCCAAATTCATGGANTTANGANATGCAAGACCTTGAAAAAATTTCAAAAATTGCTAAGCTAAATAATATAACAACCATAATAGATAATAGNTATGCNTCCCCAATTAATTGTAATCCATCATTATGGGGTATTGATATTATAATTCATTCNGCNACTAAGTANATTGGTGGCCATGCNAATGCAATGGGAGGAGTTATATGTAGTTCAAATAAGNTAATAAATGATATTTATAATTCTGANTTCAAGTTAATAGGAAGTGTNTTATCTCCATTTCACTCTTGGCTTTTTATTAANGGGTTNAGAACATTAAAAATNAGNATGAAANATGTAAGTGAGTCCACACCAAAANTNGTAANTTTCTTAGAAAAGNAGTCAAAAATTAAAAAAGTNCTTTANCCTCANTCTAAAAANTTTAGTCAAAAAAATCTTGTNAAAAAATATTTAAAGAAAGCATGTGGCCAATTCACAGTAATATTAAATACTGATGATGACAANAAAATAGAAAAATTCTGTGATANTTTATCACATTTNAGAATGGCTGCATCTTGGGGTGGTCACGAATCATTAATTTTTCCNGAAATTTCACGNTATAATAATGANAGTGAATACTATTCAANGACTGATCTTCTTCCAAAAAACTATATCAGATTCTATATTGGATTAGAAGATACTGANNTAATAATTGANGATATTAAGAATTCTTTAAGCAAAATTTAAAATACAATTGTAACAGACCCTTTGTATTCTGATTTNGTATATTTAATATAATAATAATATACTCCTGCAGACCTATCACTACCGTCCCACNCAAAAGATTTATCTGTTGATTTATAAACTTCAACTCCAGTCCTATCTACAAANANTATTGACTCAAAATTNTCATCACAACCATCNACAGGTAAATTTTGTGATGGAATTGATAAATTAGTTAATGAGAATACATCATTAATACCATCNCCATTAGGACTAAAGGCATTTGGAGGGTCAAATATATCCCAGTTAACTATAGGTTTTTCTAATATAAATTTTATTTGTTTTGAATATTCACTGTAGTAAGGACAACTATTATCTTTTACTCTGAAAGTAAGATTATATGCCTTTGAAGAGAAGTCACTATTTAAAAATTCACATGTTGGGTTCCATGAGAGCTTACTAGTTACCTCACCAAGTCCAGAAGATTGAGCAAAAACAAAATCACCAGGTAATCCCTCAGAAATCAATTCTAATAGAATCAAGTCATTATCCTCGTCTATTGCATTAATGTCAACCTCAAATGGTTTATTGACTGTCATTACATATTCATTTTCATTTGTAATTAAAGGTTTTTTATTATCATCAATGTTAATCTTAAGAATTAACTGGATAGTATCAGGATTTGATTCTTGGCAGTAATCAATATCTTCAGTAATAAAATTAATTTTATATTCATTTATATCTTCATATGGGAAGTTTATACATTCAAGATCCACATTAAATTGACCTTCAATATGACCTGTTTGAAAGTTATTAGCTGAAAAAGTCGAATTTATATCTTCTAAATTAAATCCTATTCCATTTGCAGACATAATTAGGGTATCATTATCTTGATCATCGGAGAAAAGGTTTAAAGAAAACAGACCAGAGAGATCNGTTTCATATTCAATAATTGAAAAATTAGGCCTAGAATTTACTGAATCAGTTATCTGCATATCTGCTGTTAACTTTGGTCCAGANTTTTGAGGAAGTTCTACTTTTAGATCATAGTAAATTGTATCCTGATTAAATTGATCACAGGTGTCTAANTCATCTAAAACAATACCNATCATAAAANTATCTTTATCNGAATAATCAAANTCACTNCAATCAGTATCAAAACTTAGNGTAGATGAAATTGTACCAGCNCCACTTTCAGANACATCAAATGAAATACCAAAGTCTTCNATATTATATTCTGGTTTTTGAGGAACAATGAAATAATCTAAAGTAAGAGAATCTAGATCTATATCTAAACCTTCAATTAGAGTTGTATATTTTGAATTCCATGGAACTGTAACAAAATTAGTATCCTGTTGATTTAAAAAATAAGGATCTTTATTTGTAGGAGGTTCAACTATTATTGTAACTCGAACTGTATCTCTTTGTGGTAGAGGGCAAGCATCATCTGCTGCAATTAAATCAATTAGAAAAGGTTCATTCTGAACATAAGGACAATCTGAAATACAGACTTGTACTTTTAAAGTATCACCTGAAGAATTAATTGAACCTTCACTAAATGAAAAAATATCGTCAAGATCTGTACTTCCACCCTTTCCAAAATTAACTCCCTCAGCAGTTAATGAAACATTAGTACCTAAATCATCAGTAACAAATAAGTCAAAACATTTTGGCTGGGATGCTACATAAATTATAGTATCATCTTCTTTATAAAAATCAAGTTGTCCAGGAATTTTAACTAGAGCTTCAGGTGGGTCAGGAGGATTGCATCCATCAACAACTAACATCTGAAAATCTCTTCTTGACTCACCAATCTTAATACCATTTCTATACTCTTCAGCTTTAACTGAAAAGACATATAACCCAACTTCTGATGGAGTTACTGTTATAAATCCTTCATTTGAAATTGACAGAGAAGGATCACCTGGGATCATAGTTGCTAGATCGTATCCTGGAGCAAAATCAACTATTGGATGAGGAGGAGGAGTCGAAGGAGGTAAAGCAACTATATTAGAATTATTTTCTTGTTTATCATCTAAAGGAGCAGCAAGAGAATATACAATTGAATCTCCATCGTCATCAGTACCAGCAAAATCAATATAAAATAATTGATTTACACAAGCATAATCACTTAATGGAGGAAATAATTTTGGAGATGAATTAACAAAAGGGTCCCCATTTTGATCAACCACTGGTGGAAAGTATAATATATAGGTCATCCCATTCCAACCAGGATTTATTAGATTTTTTGTATCCCAATTTCTACAACATCTTTCCCATACTATAGCATATCCACCTGGATCATTAAATATTTCAGGATCTAACGTTATCTCATGAGAATATTCAACCTTCAATGTACACATAAACCCTACTGCACAATCAGGATTAGTGTAAGGAACAAACTCCTGATTCGTAATAAACATTGTTTCTTCTCTCATAAACTGACCATCCGATTTTCTAAATATAGAATATGTTATAAGGTTATCGGGTCCAGGGTTCTCAGTCTGGGCACAATCAAAGTACTGAATTAATTTAACTTGATAGGTAAATGAGTTTTCATTTCCAATATGAATCATCTCTATTTCACCTCCTACAATATGATTTGAAACAATATATTGTAGCGGTAGTAACGAAAGAAATAAAATTAAGAAGCTCCTTAACATAAATTTGTCATAAATATAGTAAGTTTATTGTAGTATGGATAACAAAAATGATGATTTAGATTATAATAAAATAGGAAATATAACCTCAGACTTTATCAAAGTTTCAGATCAAATTAAAATTACTTGTAAAAAAATTATCGAAAAAAAATTTTCAAAATTTCCTATAATTATAATGAGTAAAGAAAATACTAACCTAGGAACTCTTTTAATAGATCAAAATGAAATTCTTGGTAATGAATGGAAATACTTTGCTAGCTATGCAGAAGTGTTAAATAAAAAAAAAATTATTTCTAATTTATCTGTTTTTCAAGATAAATATAAAAACCCAGAGGAATTTTGTTGTTTATTGACAAAAATTGATATTAATTCTAAGATAATTTTCATACCATATCCAGAAGATTAATTTAAATTTGTTCTATGACAGATATATTAAGTCCTGATAGTTACACATTCCTTTTAAATATATTAATAGAATATGCCCCAAAAATAATTCTGGGTTTTTTATTCCTTTTCTTTGGGTTAAGGTTAATTAGAAAAACTTTAAATGTTCTAGATAGTTTTTTAAAATCCAAAAGTATTGATGAATCTTTAAGACCTTTCTTTAAATCATTATTATCTATAACTCTGCAAGTCGCTCTAATTATTTCAGTTCTCTCAATGATAGGAGTTGAAATGACATCATTTCTTGCAATCTTAGGTGCAGCAGGTCTTGCAATAGGATTAGCCCTTAAAGACACACTTCAAAATTTTGCGGCTGGAGTAATGATATTATTTTTTAAACCATTTAAAGTTGGTGACTTTATAGATTATGAAGGAACTAAAGGAACTGTTAAAGAAATTCAAATTTTTAATTCAGTTCTCACAACAGTTGATAATAAAAGAGTTATAATACCAAATGGAATACTCCAAACTTCCATAGTTATTAATTACTCTTCTGAAGACATAAGAAGAGTAATTTGGACATTTTCAATTGCTTATGGAGATAATTTTAATAAAGCAAAATCAATCTTATTAGAATGGATTAAAGAAGACGATAGAATATTAAAAGATAAAGAGCCAATGGTTGTAATATCAGAACTTGCTGATAGTTCTGTAAATATTATGGTAAGAGTATGGGTAAAATCTGAAAACTTCCTAGACGTAAAATTTGAGTTTAATGAGAAAGTATATGAAGAATTTCCTAAAAATGGTTTAAATATTCCATTCCCTCAACTTGATGTAAATATTANAAAATGAAAAAAATTNTATCCTTAATATTACTAATTTTAGTTTTTATAAGTAGCTGTAACTCTCAAAGTAAAAATGAAGATTATTGGAAAAAAAAGTTANCAAAAGAACAATATAANATATTAAGAGAAAANGGGACNGANAGNGCTTTCACTGGAAANTANTGGNATAATAAAGAAGAAGGNGAATANAAATGTGCTGGTTGTGGTCAAAAATTATTTTCNTCCGATAAAAAATATGACTCAGGTACTGGCTGGCCTTGTTTCTTTGNAGTTGAAGATAAAAAATATGTNAATTTTGTTGATGACAATACCTTTGGAATGCAAAGAATTGAAGTAATATGCTCAAATTGTGAAGGTCATTTAGGACATATTTTTAATGATGGTCCTAATCCTACTGGATTAAGATATTGTATTAATTCTGCTTCATTAGAGTTTGCTAAAAAAAATAAATGAAAGAAATATTTTTTGTTGGAGCTGGAGGGATGTTTGGAGCTGTTTTAAGATATTTGATTATAAAATTTTCCATATTTAATCTTACCTTTCCTATAAATACTTTTATTATTAATATAATAGGTTGCTTTTTAGTTGGGGTACTTATAAAATATTCATCTATTTCTAATAAAGAATTATCTAATATGATAAATAACTTTATGATTATTGGTTTTTGTGGCGGTTTTACAACATTTTCAGCATTTTCATTAGATTCTATTAACTTATTAAATGAAAGTAAATATCTTCTTTTTTTAAGTTATATGTTATCTAGCTCAATTGTTGGTATCATATTTTGCTATATAGGTTTAAATATTATTAAATAATGAATTATTCAAAAGATAAAATAATTTCTATTTATAATAAAATTTTTCTCAATCATAAAAATTTTAAAAATAGTTCTGTAAAGAAGAGGATTTTAAAACTTAAGAAGTTAAAAAAAAATATTTTAGAACATAGAGCAGAAATTAAAATTGCTCTTAATGAAGATTTTGGTAAAAATGGAAGTGAGGTTGATCTCACTGAAATATTTCCTGTAGTATCAGAACTTAATCATTGTATTAACAATTTAAAAAAATGGGTAAAAAGAAAATATGTTAAAACTCCAGTTACACTTATTGGTTCAAAGTCTTATATCGAGTATGAAGCAAAAGGTGTAGTGCTTATTATAACTCCTTGGAATTTTCCAATTAATCTAACATTTGTCTCTTTAATTAGTGCTATTTCTGCTAATAACTCAGTAATTATTAAGCCATCAGAGATAACAAATAAAACATCTCTAGTTATTAAAAAGATAATTGAATCTACATTTGATTCTGATAATGTATCTGTTGTTTTAGGAGGAGCAGATACAGCATCAAATTTATTAGAATTAAAGTTTAATCATATCCTGTTTATTGGATCTCCTACTATAGGAAAAATTGTAATGAACTCAGCTGCTAAAAACCTATCTTCAATTACTTTAGAACTAGGTGGTAAATCTCCAACAATAATTGATAAAGACAGTAATTTAATTGATGCAGCTAAAAAAATCACATGGTCTAAATTTATAAATAATGGTCAGGTTTGTATTTCACCTGATTATGTTCTTATTCATGAAAAAGAAAAAGAGAAGTTTATTAAGCTCGTAATTAAAAACATTAAAAAGTTTTATTCAAGCGATTCAATAAACTCATCTTCATACTGTAGAATAGTTAATAAAAATCATTTTATAAGAGTAAAAGAATTAATAGATAATGCTAAGTTAAATGGAGGTGATATTTTATATGGAGGAAAAACTAATAAAGAAAAAAATTATATAGAACCAACATTAATTGAAAATATTAGTAAAAAATCAAAAATTTATAATCAAGAAATTTTTGGACCTATTTTGCCAATTTTCACCTTTAAGAATATAAATGATTCAATATCTTTTGTTAATGAAAAAGAAAAACCTTTAGCTCTATATATTTTTAGTAATAACAAAAAAAATATNAATAAAATATTAAATGAAACTTCATCTGGTGGTNTATGTATTAATCATAGTACACTCCACTATTCTAATTATAATCTACCCTTTGGTGGTATAGGAAATAGTGGCTTTGGGAAATGCCATGGTATATATGGATTTAAAGAGTTCTCAAATCAAAAAAGTATACTAGAACAATTTNCTTCTTTTAGCCCAACTGATTTATTAGTTCCACCATATAATAGGTTTAAACAAAACCTTATTGATCTAATAATCAAATATTTTTAAGACTTTCTCTTAAGTTTCTATCAATNTCTCTTTTTTTAATGTCTTCTCTTTTATCAAATGATTTTTTGCCTTTACCTAATCCNATTTCAAGTTTCACATATCCTCNATTATTAATAAATAATTTTATTGGAACTATTGATAATTTTTTTTCTNTTACCTTTTTTTTGATTTGTTTAATTTCATTTTTATTTAAAAGTAATTTTCTATCTCTATCTGGATCATGATTATTAATATTACCATATAANTATTCCGAAATATTCATTCCTTTTAAGTANACCTGATCATCAATAATTNAACAATATGAGTTTGAAAAATTNACTTTGGACTCTTTTAATGATTTAATTTCTGTTCCTTTTAANACCATTCCAGCANTATATTTATCAGAAATATCATAATTAAAATTTGCCTTTTTATTTTTTATTAGAAAATTTTTAAAATTCATTTTATTCAATATTTTGTTTTGAAAATGGGACAATATCAAAATCTGAAAAGGAATTATCTTTATACAAATAATAAGCATAATTAGCTATCATTGCAGCGTTATCAGTACAATATTCCATTTCGGGTATATGAATTTTAATATTTATAGATTTTGAAAGCTTAGAAATTTCTTTTCTTAGACAAGAATTAGCTGCAACTCCTCCACAAATTGAAACATCAGAAACTTTATAATCATTTATAACCTTTTTAAGTTTCAAAATTAACATACTTATAAGCTTAGATTGAATAGACGCACATATGTCTTTTAAATTATCTTCAATAAATTTTGGATTCTTTTTTAATTCTTTTTTTATAAAATATAAAAATGATGTTTTAATACCACTAAAAGAATAATCATAACCATCTACTTTAGTATCTGGAAAAGAATANGAATTAGAGTTACCTTCAATTGACAACTTATCTATTAAAGGNCCTCCAGGGTAATCTAATCCTAATATTTTAGCACATTTATCAAAAGCTTCTCCTACTGCATCATCTCTTGTTTCACCAATAATTGTCATCTTATCATATGTTTCTACTAAAATTATTTGGGTATGACCTCCACTAACTAGAAGAGAAATAAATGGATAAATAATTTTTTTCATATTTATAGTGTGAGAAAAAGCATGAGCTTTAAGATGATTAACTCCTATTATAGGAATATTCAATGCATAACCTAAAGATTTTGAGAATGTTGAACCAACAAGTAATGATCCTAATAAACCTGGGCCTATAGTAAATGCTATTGCATCTAATGTTTTTTTATTTATTCCTGCTTCATCTAAAGCTCTCTCAACTATATAAATTATATTTTTTTGATGAGCTCTTGATGCTATCTCAGGTACTACCCCACCTAGCTTTGAATGATCAATTTGAGAAGATACAATATTTGATTTAATTATACCATTAGATATAACTGAAGCAGAGGTATCATCGCAAGATGTTTCAATAGCTAATATTGAGTTATTCATTTTTTAAAAAATTTAAACAAAAATATATATACTTTTGCGATGTAAGTCGTCTTATCGCTTCATATTTTGAAGAGGAAAGTCCGGACAATACAGAGCATTATACTTCTTAACTGGA
>NZUF01000006.1 GCA_002696995.1 Flammeovirgaceae bacterium
ATAGAAAAAACAGTTAAACCAACAAACCACCAAGACAAACTAGAGACTAAACTTATAATCTGCGGCGTCAACTCAATGGGCCCATAAGAGATAGTGAAAAAAAACAAAGGAATACCTAAAGCAACACATAAATTAAAAATATTACTACCATATGCGTTTGATATTGCATCATCATAGTTTCCGTTTTGAGCATCTTTATATGAAATAATGGTATCAGGAAAGCTGCTCCCTATTGCTGCAAAAATCATAGCAATAAATAATATCGGCACCCCTAACCCTTCAAACTCACCAAAAAAAGGAACATAATAAGTTTCGCTCCCTAACCACTCGCAGGCAACAACTAAAAAGTAGCACACAAATCCAATTACCAAAGAGGATATTACAAACACAACCCAAGCTTTCCGGATATTTAACGGCTTGTTACCTATTAAAATTCGCTTAAGATCAAGGATAATAAACGCTGACATTAAAGACACTGTTTCTTTATCACTAAAAGGCTCTTCGTATTTGATACCCTCACCACCCCTCATTGTTTTAAATAAATAAATTAGATATAAAACATATATTAACATCAACATTAAACTTTCAATCCAACTTATTGTCCCTTGTTGAATAAAATAAATTAATACAAACTCAACTAACAATAACCAAACCCCATCCCTAAGAATAATTTTTTTTGATACAGTAACGGTTTTCTTTTTTGATCTAGACAAAACCCCAATTATTGCAACGGAAGGAATTATTAAAGAGTTAAACAACACACTACCAAAAGAGGTACCTAAACCACCAGAGAACCCAGAGGCGTCTTTAAGGTAAAATAAAAAAAACAGAGCAATAAACAACTCTGGCATTGAGCTCGCAACAGCATTTATTGTAGCACCTTTTACACCGTCTTTTAGGTTTCTGCCAATATAATTAGAACCTTCTAAAAACGTATCTCCAGCTCGCCAGATCACATAACCTGAAAAAAAAATTAATATCAAAGGAATAATTAAACCAGTCATGTTTTTATTTTAATAGCAGTGTTAAAAGTTATATACACGAAAATGTAAAGTAAAAAAGGTAGGTGTTTTTTCACCAACCAATAGTAACAATATATATATAAAAACCGAAAGACTTTAGTTAAAATTAACTAACGCGGCTCCAGTTAATATTACTTTTTATGCTTTTTTTAAGGTATTCTTTGGTTCCTTTATTTTTTTGATCATTTAAATTAGGGTCTTCTTCAATTACCTCAGAAGCTACAACCCTTGTTTGTTTTATAACATTATAATCCTCCGCTAGGTTTACAAAACGAAGCTCTAATAACCCACTTTGTTTTGTTCCCATCATATTTCCAGGCCCCCTCATTTTCAAATCAACATTTGCTATCTTAAAACCATCTGACGAACCAACCATAGCTTTAATTCTTTCTTTTGAGTCGTTATTTAAATCATACTTTGTCATAAGTATACAGTAAGATTGTTCGCTACCCCTTCCAACACGACCCCTTAACTGATGCAGTTGTGATAAACCAAACCTTTCTGCGCTTTCAATTATAATTACAGACGCATTAGCAACATCAACCCCCACCTCTATCACTGTCGTTGATACCAATATTTTGCTTTTACCATCAGCAAACCTTTTCATCTCATATTCTTTATTTTCAGATTTCATTCTACCATGTAAAACACCTATCTGAGTTTCAGGAAAATATCTTGTCAAACTTTTATAGCCATCCATCAAATCTTTATGGTCTTTTTTTGCCGACTCTTCAATAAGAGGATAAACCACATATACCTGTCCCCCAAGGTCTACTGTCTTTTTAATAAAATTAAAAACCTTTAACCTCGAGTTATCAAACCGATGAGATGTTATTATTTCTTTTCTTCCAGAGGGTAACTCATCAATAACAGAAACATCTAAATCGCCATATAATGTTAATGCTAAAGTTCTAGGTATAGGGGTTGCTGTCATTACCAAAACGTGAGGGTAAAACTCTCTTTTTTTAGACCATAATTTAGCTCTTTGTGCTACTCCAAATTTATGTTGTTCATCAATTATTACTAAGCCCAACCTTCTAAACTCAACTCTTTTTTCTATTAATGCGTGTGTACCAATTAAAATATCTATTTCACCTTTTTTTAATTGACTTAGCATAATTTTTCTTTCTTTTTCTTTTGTGGAACCAGTTAACACAGCCACATTTAAATCTAATTTTAAGGCTTGGTTTTGAATGCTCTTAAAGTGTTGGTCGGCTAATACCTCGGTCGGAGCCATGAAAGCAACCTGAGAGTTATCTTCCACCACAAACAACATACAAAGAAAAGCCACAATAGTTTTACCACTACCAACATCGCCTTGAATCAATCGATTCATTTGTTTTCCTGAGCACATATTTTGATAACACTCTTTAATCACTTTTTTTTGCGCGTTCGTTAATTCAAAAGGAAGGTGTTTTTTGTAAAAATTATTTAGTAATTTTTTTTTCTTAAAAACATATCCAGGAAAAGCCTTAAGCCGCGTGTTTTTTAGTTGAAGAATTTGAAGTTGTAAAAAAAAGAGCTCTTCAAACTTTAACCTTTTCTTTGCCTCTTCCACCATCCTTTTACTTTTTGGTAGGTGAATGTTTTGAAGAGCAGATGCCCTAGAGATTAAGTTATTTTTTGTAACCACACCGTTAGATAAATTCTCTTTAATTTGTGGTATGGTTTTTCTTATAACCTCATCAATAATTCTGTTAAAAAAACGCGTGTTTATGTATTTTCTTTTGAGCTTTTCTGTTGTTGGGTAAACAGGCCTTATTCCTAGAGAAGTTTTGTTTTTCTCAGAGGTTTCTGGGTGAAAAAAAGAGATTGTTTTTTTGTATAGTTTAGGTTTACCGAAAACCAAATATTTTTTACCAACAATCATTTTGTCATCTACCCATTCTGTTCCTTTTACCCACACCAACTCCCCATAACCCGTTGCGTCTTTAACCTTTACTTTTAAACTTTTGTTTTTAAATTTTCGAACGATTCTTTTGCTTATTACTTGCAGATAAAAGACACCCTCTAAGTTTTCATTGTTTACCTCGGAGAGTTTTTTTATATCAGAACGGTCTTCATATCTAAAGGGAAAGTAATGAAGCATGTCGAATAGATTATAAATTCCAATTTCAGTGTTTAATAAAGAAGCTTTTTGTGGCCCCACACCTTTTACGAATTCTATTTTTTGTTTTAAAACATCACTACTCATTCCACTCTAATGTGTTTAAAATGTGTATCATGTCTTTTTTAATATACTCTACAGCAGGAGAGATGGAGTCATTAGCAATAGGTTTTTCAAAATATAAAGCAGCTCTTAAAAAATTCGCAGAAGAGTCCGTTATAATAAATTGAAAGGGCGTTGGAACCTCACCTTCAATGGAAATTATAGTAGCTCTTTTACCATTGATGGTAATTACCTCTGTCTCTTTAATTNAAGAAGCTTTTGTTTTATGTTTTTGGATTAACTTATAAGACTCATTAATTAACTTATCTAAGTGTTGACTTGACAAGACTTTTTTATAAGTAATTAATAACTCAGCCCTATACCTTAAGTAACTTAAGTTTAACCAACCATAATTTTCATTTTCGGTTATTTTTGTAATAGAATTTCTTTCGAATGAATAAAAGTTATTGTATTCTGTTTTTGTGTAAAGTGCTTGAGGGAGAAAAATTTGATTATACCCTTTTGGTTTAGGTTGATAATTGTTCTCACAAGAAAGACCTNTGAAAACGAAAAAAAATAAACTAATTTTTTTTATTATGTTTTTTGTAAACCCTAACACGCTTTATTCTTTTGTTATCAACAGACATTATAGTGAAAATAAATTTATCAAATTTTATTTTATCACCTTTATTTGGGATCTTCGAATTTATTTCGAGCAACAAGCCCCCTAAAGATTCACTTTCTCCTTTAATTTGATTAAAATAATTTTTATCCATTTTTGTTAACTTACAAAAGTCGTTTAGAGAAGTTTTTCCTTCAAACAAATAAGTGTTGTTATCAATTTTTTTAAATTGAAAATCTTCCTCAAAATCAAATTCATCTCTAATATCCCCAAGTATTTCTTCAATCACATCCTCAAGGGTTACTAATCCAGAGACACCACCATATTCATCAATAACAATTGCCAAGTGCACTCTTTTTTCTTGAAAATCTTTAAATAAAACATCTATNTTTTTACTTTCAGGCACAAAGAAAGCGGGTCTTATTTTCTTTCTCCATTCAAAAGAGGTCTCGTTTAAGTGAGGNATTAAATCCTTAACATACAGTACCCCTTCAATATTATCAACAGTTTCTTTGTATACAGGAATTCTAGAGAAACCAGAGTTGTTAATAAGTTTTGCTATTTTTTCAAAAGTAAAATCAAAGTCAACAGCAATCATATCTACCCTTGACCTCATAATCTCTTTGGTTTTGATTGAACCAAAGTTTATTATACCCTCAAGGATATTTTTTTCTTCTGTTGAGGTTTCTTTATTTATGGTTAGGCTCATAGCTCTATTCAACTCTTCTTTTGTGCTTTCTAGTAAGATTTTCTTTTTCGATTTAAATGTACTAGAAATGGAGACTAAAAATAAAATTAGAGGTTTAAAAACAATTGAAGAAACATTAATTAAAACAGACGATGTTTTTATAAAAACAATCCTGTTTTTGTTAGCATAAACTTTAGGGATTATTTCGCCAAAAAACACAATTATTAAAGTTGTAATTACAGTAAGCGCTAAAAAAACAAAAGCAGATTTACCAAACATTTCCCAAGCAAAATAAGCCGAAAGGGTTATAATAGCGACATTTATTAGGTTGTTTAAAATTAAAATTGTTGCTAGAAGTTTTTCGGGGGTTTTTAGTAGTGAAACAACTTTGTTAACAACTCTACTTTGATTTTTTTGAATGTTTTTAATCTCTGAGTTAGAGAGAGAAAAAAAAGCGACCTCTGAACCAGAGATCAATCCAGATAAAAACAATAACGTTATTAAAACGGAAGACTGAAATATTATTGTAATAACATCAGGTCCAACTAAAAAACTAGATAAGTAAATAAAGGGTTCGGGGTCGGCTACTTCTGTTTCCAATTGTGGTATTTAAAATGGTAAATCATCCTCTTGAACACTTTCTTTTGTTTCTTGACTAGATGAGTTTGAGGGTTCGTTGCCACTAGACTCAGGAGCTCTTCCTAACAACCTAATGTCTCTTCCAACAACTTCAGAAATATATTTTTTAACACCTTCTTTATCTTCATAAGAACGGTTTGAAATTTTTCCTTCAATATAAACTTGACTTCCTTTTTTTAAATAACTCTGAGCAATTTCAGCAAGTGGAGTCCACAAAACTACATTGTGCCACTCTGTGTTTGTTACTTTTTCTCCAGATTTATTCTTATAGGTCTCACTTGTAGCTATTGAAAAGTTTGCAACAGCCCTGCCATCATCTAATTTTCTGATTTCAGGATCTTTTCCTAAATTCCCAAGTAAAATTGCTTTGTTTACACCAGACATATACTTGAAATTACAAATTAAGATTCGGATTTCAAATAGTTATCAATAACTTTTGGAAAAGCATAGTTCTTTAGATTACTTTTTTTTACAACTACCATATTTAAATCTTCGCCTATCTTCTCTAAGTTATATTNTCCACCCTTTAACNTATAAAAATTAATTTTAATTATTTGATGACTTAGTTTAGCGGTGTCTTTTGATTTTAAACTAAAATATCCCATATGGTTTTTGCCAAATGACAATGATTTNCTTGATACGGTTTGGTCTTCAGCGAGGTAAAACTCGTANAAATTTTTCCAAACATCTTTTTGTGTTCTCTTTTTAATTAAAATACGATTCTTATCTTCAAAAACTATATAATTAAAAAATCTTTTTTTTATTTTTATCACTCTGTTTTTAATTGGAAAAAACTCTATTTTTTTTTCCTTTTTTGCAAAACAATTTATTTCAAAAACACACTTTTCACATAATGGTTTTTTTGGTAAACACACGGATCCCCCAAAGTCCATTATTGATTCGTTATATTCTCCAAAATCTGTTATTTTTTGAGCAATTTTCTCNCCGAAATTTAAAAAATAATTATAAGAAGATGGTTTAGAAATATCTTTTGATATCCCATAAAAACGAGATAAAACCCTAAAAACATTTGCGTCCACAACTAACCTTTTTTCATTATAACAAATTGATGATATTGCAGACGCTGTATACTTTCCTATTCCAGGTAGCTTTATTAATTCATTGTAATTATCCGGGAANAGTCCGTTATATTTCTTGTAAATAATTTTAGCTGATTTATGTAGATTTTTAGCTCTATTGTAATAACCTAATCCTTGCCATAAGGAATAAACTTTTTTTTCAGACGAATTAGCTAAAGACTTTATGTTTGGAAAGTTTTTAATAAAGATGTTATAATACTTTATTCCAGTTTCCATTTGGGTCTGCTGTAAAATAATTTCAGATAACCANACACGGTAAGGGTCTTTGTTTTCTCTGAAAGGCAGGNCTCTTTTTTCNTTTTTATACCACTTAATAAGCCTTTTAGCAAAACTTGTTTTAAGGGTGTCTTTGTTCATAATTAAGATTAAGCTAATTTTATCATTAACTCTAAACAATTAAATTAATAAATAGTGAGAAAACTAGAAATAATAAATAAAGTTTCATCCCAAACAGGNATCGANAAGTCAGANGTTCAAGAAACAATAGAAGCAACACTTATAACAATTAAAGAAGCTCTTAAAGAAGGAGAAANTGTTTATATAAGAGGTTTTGGTTCTTTTACAAATAAAAAAAGAGCAAGAAAAATTGCAAGAAACATATCAACAAATACAGCTATTATACTAGAAGCTCATTATGTGCCTCACTTTAAGCCTTCTAAAATTTTAGTNGATATAGTAAAAGAAAACAATAAAATAGTATAAAAATGAAAACACAAAACCTTCAGTTTTTAATGATTTTGTTTTCTTTAATTATTATAGTTTTTCTGTATCAATTACCTACTTCGGTTATAAAAACAAAAAAAAATCAAGATGAAATTCAAGGCGCAGTGTCAGTTGAGAAGGCTTTAGAATTATTAGAGGGAAATAANCCAATGGAGGGTGTTTTTATGTTTAGAGATATTCTTGAAAATGATCCAAAAAACAAAGAAGCTTTATATTATTTAGGTNTTTTGTCTATTCAGACCGGTCAATATGAAAATGCGGTTGAAAGATTTAATCAACTAATAGCTATTGATTCATCAGATAAAAAAGCATATTTGCAGTTGGGAATTAGCAACTACCAACTTGGCTACTTAAAAAAAGCTGACTCATTATTCAGTATAGTCAAAGAAACAAAGGACGAGTTGTTAATTAAAGAATTAAATGTTTTTTTAACTAAATAAAGATATTCAAGTTATGCCGAGTGGAAAAAAAAGAAAAAGACATAAGATATCGACACATAAAAGAAAAAAGAGATTAAGAAAGAATAGACATAAAAAGAAATAAACAATAACACTATGAGTAGCGAGTTAATAATTAATTCATCTCGCGACAAAAGTAGAATTGGACTTCTTAAGGATAAAAAGCTTGTTGAGTTTCATCAAGAAAGTGATGAAACCAAATTTAATGTAGGTGATATTTATGTAGGGAAAGTAAAAAAGATCAATAAAAGCTTAAATGCGGCTTTTATTGATATAGGTTTCGAAAAAGACGCCTTCCTACATTACCTAGACTTAGGACCCCAATTTTTGTCGCTTAAATCATTTGTAAAAAAAGTAAGATCAAAAGGTAAACCTTCAGGTTACGATTCTTTTAAAAGACTTGAAGACATAAACAAATTTGGAAAAATAACTGAGGTCCTTAAAAAGGGAGACGAGTTGTTAATTCAAATTGTTAAAGAACCAATTTCTACTAAAGGACCAAGAGTAACTACAGAACTTTCGTTGGCGGGAAGATATCTAATTTTAGTTTCGTTCTCTGAAGCTATTAATGTTTCTAAAAAAATAACAAACAGAGAAGAAAGGATGCGTCAGATAAATTTAATTAAATCTATCAGGCCTAAAAACTTTGGAGTTATTGTAAGGACTGTAGCTGAAAAAAAATCGGTATCAGAGTTAGATAAAGATTTAAAGTCATTAACCTCTATATGGAAAGAAGGTTTAAAAAATATTAAAAAAGCTAAGGTTGGAGAAAAAGTTATAGGTGAGGGAAACAAAGCCACCTCATTACTTAGAGATATTTTAAACTCTTCTTTTGACAATATTATAATAGACGATAAAAAGTTATTTGAGGAGGTTAAGGATTATGTTATAAAGTTTGAACCTAAGAAAGAAAAAATTGTAAAATATTATTCTTCTCCAGCACCAATTTTTGAGGTATATGGTATTGAAAAACAACTTCAGGATTTATTTGGAGAAACCGTTCCAATATCTAATGGAGGATATGTGATAATTCAGCATACTGAAGCTTTACATGCTATTGATGTAAACAGTGGCAAAACAAGTAAGGTTTCAAATCAAGAAGAGGCGGCCTTAAAAGTAAATTTAGATGCAGCAGAAACAATAGCTAGACAGCTAAGGCTTAGAGATATTGGGGGGATAATTGTTATTGATTTCATAGACTTAAGAAAGACAATGAATAAACGTAAGCTTTTTGATACAATGAAAAGAGCAATGAGTGAAGACAGGTCTAAGCACACCATCTTACCTTTATCTAAATTTTGTTTAATGCAGATTACTAGACAAAGGGTTAGACAGGAATTAAAAATGTCTAAAGAAGATGCTGAGTTAGATCAGGACGGAACAGAGGCTGCAGATAAGATTGAACAAAAAATTGAGCACCTGTTTGTTAAACAAAACGAAAAAAACCTTACTTTAGTCGTTCACCCTTACCTTTACTCTTATTTTACAATTGGAGTTTTGTCAAGACAATATAAGTGGTTTATCAAACACAGAAGGTGGGTTAAAATCGAAAAAGATAACAATATTGGAGTTAAAGACTATGTTTTTTTAGACTCAAACAGACAAATCATTCAAACTAAAAAGTGAAATTTTTTGTTTCTTTCTTTTTCATTTGCCTTTTATCTTGTAACTCAAATAACTGCCCCTCTTTAAATTCAAAGGGTTACCCAAAAAACATTCAGATAAACTATTTAGTTAATGATCAAGGGAATTTAGGTTCTATAAATGATTTTTTAAATTATTTACAGAATAATAAAAAAGTTCTATATCCTTTTTATGAAATTCAAGATACACTGAACCTTGATATTAAAGTAAACAATATTTATTCGTTAGTAGATAATGTATACTTTGACAGTCTTTATTATGATGTGCAACGTCAATTTGGAAACAAAAAAAATCTTTTTTTAGAATTAGACCATTCAATTGGTATTTATAACTCCACCAGTAAGAAACAACTTAAACCTCAGGTTACCGTGTTGTTATCTGGTTTTTATAATGATGTAGTTGTAGATAAAGAAAATATAATTTTAGGTATAGAGTATTTTTTAAATAAAGAGAATAAATATAAACCTAGAGACCTTCCGTCATATATTTTAGAAAGGTATACCCCAGAGCATATGAGCTCAACTATGTTGTCAACATTTCTTTCTCAGTTTAATGTTATAGATGAGAACGATAAAACCATGTTAAATGAAATGATTTCTTTTGGAAAATTATATTATGTTGTTGAACATTTATTAATATGCGAAAAAGAAAATATAGTTTTAGGATATACAAAAGAGCAGTATGATATGATAGAAGAGAATGAAGCTTTTATTTATAGTTTCTTTCTTCAGAACGAGCTGTTTTTTAAGGAAGGTCAATTAATTAAACAAAAATATTTATCAGAGAGACCTAGCACTTTTGAAATTTCACAATCTGTGCCAGGTAGGATTGGAAGGTGGATGGGTTGGAAAATAGTATCATCTTTCATGAGAGCAGAAAAATATACTCTAGAAGATCTTTTGCTAGAAGATGATTATAAGAAGATTTTTTATAACTCTAATTACAATCCATTATAACTTGAGGAAGCAAGAAAAGGTAAAATATGTTGTTGAACAATTAGAAAAANTATATCCAAAAACCACTATCCCNTTAAAACACAANGATCCTTACACACTTTTAATTGCNGTATTACTNTCTGCACAGAGTACTGATAAAGGAGTAAATAAGATTACNCCTAAGCTTTTTAAAATNGCTGATAATCCTTATGATATGATAAAACTTTCTGTTTCCAAAATTAGGGAAATTATTAAACCGGTTGGTTTATCCCCAATGAAATCAAAAGGAATTCATGGACTCTCTATAATATTAATTGATAAATATAACGGTAAAGTTCCTCGTGACTTAACTTCACTTGAAGCGCTTCCTGCAGTAGGGCACAAAACAGCAAGTGTAGTTATGTCGCAAGCATTTGGTGAGCCTATGTTCCCAGTTGATACTCATATTCACAGGTTGATGTATCGTTGGGGTTTGTCATCAGGAAAGAATGTCATCAAAACAGAGGCTGACGCAAAAAGGTTATTTCCAAAAAAATTATGGAACAAATTACACCTACAAATTATATACTACGGAAGAGAAAGATCTCCCGCGAGAGGGTGGAATATACATAAGGACCCAATATCTCTAAAAATTGGAAGAAAATCTGTAATAAATAAATTAATCAATCCCTAAACAAAATATTCACTTTTACTCTGTAGAGAGTACGCTTTTATCTTGTTTATTATCTCTTCAGACGGCTCTAAAAAAAAGTTATCTAAACAACTTTTGATTTCATCAAAGGATTCAATTTGACGTTTTGTTTTGGTGTCTAAAAGAGACTGAATCTTAATTTTATTTTTATTAGGTTCTTCTAATTCGTTGTAGATATATTTTACTATATCAAGATTAGTAGAGGTTTTACTCATAGGCTACTTGTTTTGGTTTAATTTTTTTTCTTAATGCTATTAAAGCGTATCTCATTCTTCCCAACGCAGTGTTGATGCTTACGCCTGTGGCTTCTGATATTTCTTGGAAGCTCATCTCCATATAATGTCTCATAACCAAAACCTCTCTTTGTTTATCAGGTAAATCTTTAATGATTTTTTTTAAGTATAATTTAGTTTCTTGTGATAAGTTCTCAGATTCTGTAAAATCTTCAGAAAACCTTAAACAATTAAATATATCAGAGCCATCAGCAAGTGTAATTTTTGGGTGTCTTTTGTTTTTTCTAAAATGATCTATAGCTTGATTATGAGCAACTCTAAGGATCCAAGGTAAAAACTTTCCTTGTTCATTATATTTTTTTTGTTTGAAGATATTCAGTGTTTTGATAAAGACATCTTGTAATATATCTTCAGCTATATATTTGTCTTTAACAATTAAATAAATTGTTGTGAATATTCTGGACTTATGTCTATCAATTAATGTAGACATTGCCTCTTCGTTACCTTGAGTGTAAAGTGATATTAAACAACTATCACTTAATTCCGTTTTTAACATAATAAGTTATTGTAATTTAGTAACGTAGAGGTCTATACCATATTGTGTTGTTTTGTTAAGAATATTTTAACTAAGATAAAGATTGATTTTATAAATTCAAAAAAAGATGCCTGAGCCAAAAAATATTATTATTAAGAGAGCAAGAGTAAACAACTTAAAAAACATTTCTCTTAATATTCCAAGAAATGAGCTTATTGTAATTTCTGGAGTCTCTGGTTCTGGGAAAACATCTCTAGCTTTTGATACAATTTTTGCTGAAGGACAAAGAAAATATATTGAAAGTCTAAGTTCGTATGCCCGACAATTTTTAAAAAGAATGGATAAGCCTAATGTGGATATGATAGAGGGTTTGTCTCCAGCAATTGCGGTTGATCAAAAAAGAAATAATAAAAACCCAAGATCAACAGTAGGAACACTTTCAGAAGTTTATGATTATTTAAAACTTTTATATTTAAATATAGGAAAAACAATATCTCCCATATCAGGTAATATTGTTAAAAAAGACAGCTTTGAGGATGTGTTAAACTATGTTCTTGAGAATAATGAAAAAAAATATTATATATCAATAAATAAAAAGTCTTCAAGAGATAATTATGTTAGAGATTTAGAGGTTTTGTTAAATAAAGGTTTTACGAGGGTCGTAGTAGATGAAGAGTTTTACACTATTGAGTCAATGCTTTCTTCTAAGAAAAAACACCTAAAATTTCAAGTTCTTATAGACAGGGGTGTTGTTGTAGATGATGAAAACTTTAAATTTAAAGTTGTAGAAGTTTGTAAAGAAGCCTTCTTTGAGGGAGATGGTAGACTTTTGGTTACTTTTCCTGATAAAAAGAAAGAGTTCTCAAATAAATTTGAACTAGACGGAATAAGTTTTATTGAACCAACTATTAACCTTTTTAGCTTTAACAACCCCTATGGGGCATGTTCCGGTTGCGGGGGTTTTGGTAATGTTCTTGGTTTTGATGATAATAAGATAATACCCAACAAAAACCTTTCTATTATTTCAAATTGTATTGCTCCATGGAGAACAGAGAAGATGAAAGTTTGGCTTCAACCTTTAATTTCTAATAATAGAGAATTTAATGTAGATATACACAAACCATACATTAAACTCACAGAAGAAGAGAAAAAGGTTTTGTGGGAAGGAAAAGGTGTCTTTAAGGGATTGAATAAGTTTTTTAAATATCTAGAGAGAAAAAGTTATAAAATTCAATATAGAATAATAGCCTCAAGATATAAAGGAAAAACAAAATGTAAAATGTGCTCAGGTTCAGGCATAAGAAAAGAAGCTCAGAATGTTAAAATAAACAATAAGAGTATTTTAGATATAGTCTTAAGCCCAGTAGGTAAATCATTAAAGTTTTTTAAAGAATTAACTCTTACGAAAAATGAAAAAAAACTTAGTGAAAGGGCGTTACATGAAATTATTACCAGACTAAATTATATTAATGACATTGGACTGGGTTATTTGACTTTAAATAGAAAAGTAAACTCGCTGTCTGGTGGTGAGTTTCAAAGAATTAAATTAGCCACATCTCTTGGAAGTTCTTTAGTTGGATCTTTATATGTTTTAGACGAACCAACAGTTGGACTTCATCCACACAACACAAATAAACTTATAGAAATATTAAAGTCTTTAAAGAAAATAGGAAATACTGTAATAGTTGTAGAACATGATGAAGATGTAATCATGTCTTCAGACTACTTAATTGATATAGGGCCTGGGGCAGGTAGTAAAGGAGGTGAAGTTGTTTATGCTGGTAATACTAATTCTATAAATAAATCAACAAATAGCCCTACAAGTAATTTCATTTTTAATAAAAAGAAAATTAAAAATATAGAGGTAAGAAAATCCTCTAAAAATATAATTGTATGTAAAGCTAGAGAGAACAACTTACAAAATATAGATGTCAAAATTCCTCTTGAGTGTTTAGTTGTTATAACAGGAGTAAGCGGATCTGGAAAATCAACCCTTATAAAACAGATCCTCTATCCAGCTTTAGCAAAAAGGTTAGAAAAGAAATATGAAAAAGAAGGAGACTACGATTCATTAAAAGGTGATTTTGACAATATTCAAAACATTGAAATGGTAGACCAAAACCCAGTCGGAAGGTCATCGAGGTCAAACCCAGCAACTTACTCTAAAGCNTATGATGCAATAAGAAAAATTTTTNCANCCGAAGGGTTTAAGTCTGATAANTCTATAAAACCTTCTGACTTTTCTTTTAACGTTGATGGAGGTAGATGTGATGAGTGCCTTGGAGANGGAACTCAAAAAATTGAAATGCAGTTTATGGCAGACTTGTATTTAGAATGTAGCGCATGTAAAGGAAAAAGGTTTAAAAAGAGGATATTAGATGTTAAATATAATAATAAAAACATCTATGATGTATTAGAGATGACAATTGAGGATTCTCTTAATTTCTTTTCAGAATCTAGGGTAATTCAAAAAAAATTAAAACCAATGTACGATGTTGGATTAGGATATTTGAGACTTGGACAGTCCTCCAGTACCCTAAGTGGTGGAGAAGCTCAAAGATTGAAATTAGCGGCATACCTTTCTGATGAAAAAAAGTTAAATGAAAAAACCCTTTTTATCTTTGACGAACCATCTTCAGGGTTACACAATAAAGACATTTCTTACTTTATGACTTCCGTTTTTCGTTTAATAGAAAATGGTAATTCAGTTATAATAATTGAACATAATACAGAATTGATTAAACAAGCAGATTGGGTTATTGACATGGGGCCTGAGGGAGGGGATGCGGGAGGATTAATTTGTTTTGAGGGAACACCAAAAGATCTCACCAAATTAAAGAATAATAAAACAGCAAAATATTTAAAGAAAGAGTTCGTTGATTGATTTTAATCATCAATTAAATATTTAAATTAATTTTGCTGTACATAAAAAAAAGATAATGGCACAAAATATAATTGCAGCAAACTGGAAAATGAACAATGATGAGTATTCATCTAAAAAACTTGCGTATGAGTTTTTAAAGTTATTAGACAGAAAAAATGACAATAAAACTTTAAAAATTTTATGTGTTCCTTACCCTTTTTTATCATCTATTGACAATATGAGTAGAGGAACAGATTCTGTTTTTGTTGGTGCTCAAAACTGTAGTTCCTTTGAGCAAGGTGCTTTCACCGGAGAAGTATCTACCCTTATGTTAAAAAGTTTAGGAATAAAGTATGTGATAATTGGACATAGTGAAAGAAGAGAACTTTTTTCTGAGAAGAATGAAGATTTATTAAATAAAATCAGACAGTCAATAGAAAAAGAAATTTATCCAATTTTTTGTTGTGGAGAACCCTTGTCTATAAGAAACAAANGCACCCATNTTGATTATGTTTTAAATCAACTACAAGAAACTGTTTTAAAATTGAATAAAGAAAGCTTCAAAAAAGTAATTATTGCTTATGAGCCTATTTGGGCTATTGGATCTGGAAAAACAGCTAGCAATGAAGATATAAAAGAAATGCATGGAGCTATTAGGGATGGTATCAAAAATAAATTCGGTTCCTCTGTATCAAAAAACACAAGTATTCTTTATGGGGGGAGTGTAAAAGCTTTGAACGCAAAAGATATATTTGATTTAGAAGATGTGGATGGGGGACTTATAGGAGGCGCATCTCTAGAGGCACAAGAGTTTATAGATATTGTTAACTCTATAAGTTGATTATCATGAATAAAGGTCAAGCTCCGATTAAAGTTTTTTTATCCCTGATCTTTCTGTTTTTTTCACATTTTTCTTTTTCACAATCTAAAATTATCTATACGGTTGATCAATTTGAAGATCAGATTAAATTAGACTTTAAACGCATGGGGGTGGAGTCTTTAGAGTCAGAGATAATGCTTAAAACTTTAGGTAATTGGAAACAAAGTTTTTCTAATGAAGAAAAAAAATCTTTTGTTGATATACTAAATTTTTTATCCTCCTCGGATTCTAAAAATTACTTATCGTTTCTTTATTATTCAGATTGGTTATTAGACAAAATAGAAACTAAAACAGTACTAATTGATATTTTTTTTTATCATTATTATTTTATTAATTCTACAGTCAAGCCCAATAAATATTTCCAGTTATTATGGGAAAAAATAATTAATAATAATTTTATTGATAGTTCCTCACATAAAATATCTCACAATTCTAACTTTAAAGTAGGTATAGAAAGCTTTTCGAATTACAACCTATATAACGAAGATGGTAGTGTCTTAGGGGTTCTAACATTTAATTTTAAAAATACTGATATATTATTTCAATCATCCAATGATAACTTTAAGTTATTAAACCCAAATTTTAAATTTTATCCAGACCTAAATATTATAGAAGGAAACCAAGCATTAATTTCATCTTATTTTACTAACGAAAACCTTGAACAAGTAGAGTTNATTTTAAACCGGTTTAATATTGATCTAGATAAGGGACAAATCTCATCTTTTGAGACTAAATTTAATTCTAAAAAATTCAAAAATGTTTTAGGATCATTTGAGTATTTTCCACCAAAAAATCTTGGGGGTCCAAAAAACAAATTTTCATTTGTTTCAAATGAGTCTAATATAAATTATACTTTTCAAAACAATATTAGAATTAGAATGGGTATCACTTTGGATGGAGATAACTTATTTACTAAATCTCTTTCTAGAGAAAATTCTCGTATCACATTTAAACTTAAGTATGAAAAAGAGATTATAGTTAATAGTCCTTCATTTAAATTAGGACTAAACTCTATTTCCTCTCCCTCTTCTTACTTTAAAATAATGCATCAATCAGACTCTTTATATCACCCATTAGTAGAATTTAGTTATAACAAAAAATCAAATACAATTGAAGTTTTAAACTTAGAAGGTCCCTTAAATAATACACCTTTTTATTCTACTTTTTTTGATATAGAGTTTGACCCTGATTATTTAAGATATCATTTAGAAGAAGATAAGGTTATGTTTGGAATGATTGTAGCTCCAAATCAACGACCAGTTAATATTTTTTCTACCCATTACTTTTCAAATAATAATNTAAATAAGCTAACTGACTTAAATGGAATTAATATTTTAAAGGCCACATATACTTACTTTTCTAAAGTTAGAAGAACAGATTTTTACTTATCAGATTTAGCTTACTTTTTTAAGACGAAAACAAACCTTATAGAAGGGGGTATGGTTAGCCTCTGGAGAAATGGGTTTATTTCCTATGAAAGATCAACAGGTTTAATTACCGTGCTACCAAAGCTTAGACATTATTATAGGTCTCATCTTAAAAGGTCAGATTTTGATGAATTTAATTTTACTTCTTTATCTCCTAATACTGATAATTTAATTTATGACCTTTCAAATAATTCTATGCATTTTGTTGGGGTTGAAAGCATAACAATTAGCAAAAAAAATAATATTATAGTTTATCCGAAAAACGGAAAAGTTGAGTTAAATAAAAACNGGTCAGTAAAACTTTTAGGCGATATTTCTGTAGGAAACTTTGATTTTAATGGAGTTAAACTTCATTTTGATTATGAAACGTATCTTATAGATTTAATAGAGATTGATACATTAAGGATGATGACAAAAAATAATTCAAAAGACAGTTATAATTATCTTTTCAATATTGGAGGTGATTTATTTATTAATCATCCTAAAAACAAATCATCAAGAAGGGATCTNCCTAAATTCCCTTCTTTTATTTCTAAAAAGAGCACAAAGGTATATTTTGATCTTCCGGAGGAATATGGTAAAGAATACGACAGTAGTTTTTATTTTTCAATAGACCAATTTCAAATTGATAGTTTAGACAAATCCGGCCTACCTAAATTTGAGTTTCCAGGTACATTTTTTTCAAATAATATATTTGAGCCAATAGAAACAAACCTCGTGACAATGCCAGACAATTCNTTAGGCTTTATCATGAATTTAGAAGATAATGGGCTGCCAGCGTATAAGGGTAAAATAAAAACTTATAATAATTTATTAATGGATTCTACAGGATTATATATTTCTGGAAATATTGAATATAAAACGACTATGTTATTTTCAGAAAAAATAAGATTTTTTCCTGATTCTCTTTCGGGAAGCTTAGACAAGGGTTTTGTNTACAAGGGNCAATTTAATAANAGTAAATTCAACTACCCGCCTATGGAACTTTCNGGTTTAGATTTCACTTACTTTAACCNTNTGGANGATTATTTGTATTTTAATTATGATTCAACAAAGAACANTAAGGTTTATGCTTATGAAAAAGCTGTAGAGGTTTTTGGAGATTTAATTATCTCATCACAAGATGTTACATCAGANGGNGAGATAAAAACAAACAACTCTCATTTTATTTCTGATNANTTTTCNTTTAGTNAAGATTATTTAGTCTCTGAAANCACAGATGTTAAGCTNAGCCATTATAANCATGAGTCTGGGCTTTTAANNTCAGAGGGGANATCTTTTAAATTTGATATTCAAAAAAATGAGATGGAGTTNAAGTCTAATTATTTTGATGAGAAAAATTTTGTTTTACCTCACTATAAAGTAAGNTCATCTCTTTCTTATGCTAACTGGTTAATAAACGAAAACCAAATTCATTTAANNGCAGAAAGTGATGAAAACCATTATTTTTATCCNTATGATGAAGACTTTAATAATTGGAANTTCAGAGCTTCTGGNGCACTTTTAGATTTAAATTTAGCTAGTTTAAGTATAGANGGAATCCCAGAGTTACAGGTNGCAGATGCTTATATAATACCAAAAAAAGGAAATATTATAGTAAGTGAAGAATTCAANATTTCACCATTAAATGAAGCAGANCTAATTNTAGACACTATAAATGAATACCACAAATTCACAAATTCAGATATACTCATTAAATCTAAAAATAAATTTGAGGGTCAGGGTATCTATGAATACGTTAATTTTAACAATGATACATTTAATTTACCTTTTTCTGAGTTTGAACTGAAGTCTTTAGACTTTGGGGTTAAGTCCTCTTTTTCAATGGGGATTGTTGAAGAGTCATCTCCTATTCTAATGGAGCCGGGATTTAATTTCTATGGTAAAATAGAGCTTTTAGCTAACAATGAACAATTACTTTTCAAAGGAAATATTATTCCTTCAGAGATTAAAGAGTTTAGAATTGAAAATGCAATTCCTTTTGATGGGTATTTTTCTCCAGGTGATGAGTTAACATTAAGCATTTCTGATGGAGATGGTTTTTATAATGCAGCAATATCAAAAAACTATAATAGACTGTTTTTTGATTTTTTTAATAACCCTGTAAATAAAGGAAGTTTGGTTTTTTTTAACCCATCAGGAAAGCTTTCATACGACTCCTTTACGGGAGAGTATCTTATAGAAACATTAAGTAAAAGAAATCAGGATGTTTATGATGGTAATTCATTATTATATAACCCTAATAAAAAAGAGGTTGCCTTTGAGGGGAGGGTAAAAATGATTGATAATGATAATAATTTTAGAGTTTTTTCCTCAATGTCTGGGCAGTCATATATTGATTCAATGAATATCGACTCAGAACTTTTTTTAATAGTAGATATTAATTTAAAAAGATCCATTATTGATGAACTCGGCTTTGCTTTTAATGATATTATAGAAACATATGGCGCACCTATAGCTCACGATAACGAAGAAGATGTTCTAATGCGACTTTCTGATATAATTGGTCATCAAAAAACTTTAGTCTATGAAAATATGATTTTGAGTGAATATAAGTCTTTGACAGAATCAGAATCTCTTTTAAATAGCACCTTTGTTTTCCCCAANACAAACTTTAGTTGGTCTCAAGAAAAAAACTCTTGGTATAATACATCTGTTGTAAANCTTTCCAATGTNGGNTCTAGAGACGTGAACGCATCTATTGACGGNTTTATTGAAATAAAATATATNAGTGATTATGATTATGTTTTTAGTTTGTTTTTACAGCCAGCACCAGAATTTTGGGTGTANATGAGTTATGATGGAAAGCGGCTTAAAACATTTTCTTCTAATGAAAGNTATAATTCTGAAATGATATCAGCCTCAAATGCTAATGATAAATTTATAGCTGTGAATGTTGTAGATGAAAATTATATTTTAGANTTTATAAATTCATTTAGGCTAACATACTTTGGTATTGAGGAACCTTATAATTTAATGTCACCGTCTGATACATTTTTAGAAGATGAAATTTTCAAAACAGTCTCTGATGATGAAGATGATGGTTTTTAATTTATATTATTATTTTAACAATTTTTAGTTGACTATATCTCTAGGTAAAAAGTATATATGATTAAATTTGCCCCTTATGATTAAAGAATATATAAACAATAATAAGGAAAGGTTCTTAGANGAGCTTTTTGAGTTATTAAGAATNGAGTCTGTAAGTGCTGATTCAAAATTTAAAAATGAAGTTAACAAGGCTGCAGACTGGTTAGTGAGCTCATTTAAAAAGATTAGCTTAGATAATGTAGAAAAAATAAAGACAAAGGGACACCCAATTGTTTATGCTGAAAAAATATTAGATGATACTTTTCCAACTATTTTGGTGTATGGTCATTATGATGTTCAACCAGCAGACCCNTATGAATTATGGGATAGTCCACCATTTGAACCNACCATAAAAAANAAAAAGATATATGCTAGAGGAGCTTGTGANGATAAAGGACANATGTATATGCACCTTAANGCTTATGANGCTCTTCAGAATACCTCTAAAATAAATTTTAATATTAANTTTATGATAGAAGGAGAAGAGGAATGTGGATCAGATAGTTTAGAAGAGTTTGTATCNAAAAATAAAGAAAAATTATCTGCTGACGTAATTGTTATTTCAGATACAAGCATAATAAATAATGATAACCCCTCTATTACTGTTGGGCTTAGAGGTCTTTCATACATGGAGGTAGAATTAACTGGNCCCAACAGAGATTTACATTCTGGAACTTATGGNGGNGCTGTAAATAANCCNATCAATCAATTATGTGAGATGATAGCNTCATTAAAAGATAAAAATGGAATTATTCAAATNCCTGGTTTTTATGATAAAGTTGTAAACTATGGAGAAGAGGAAAGAGATGTAATTAATAAAGTTCCTTTTGATNTATCAGAGTTTAANTCNCATATTGATATTGGAGANACTTNTGGTGAGACTGGGTTCTCCACNGTTGAAAGAATTGGAACAAGACCAACNCTNGANGTAAATGGAATTTGGGGAGGTTATACAAATGAAGGAGCAAAAACGGTATTACCNTCTAAAGCTTNTGCTAAAATATCTATGAGACTNGTTTCTAATCAATCGAGCTCAGAAATATCAAGTTTATTTACTAAGCATCTAAATAATATTTGNCCTAAATCATGTAAAATTAAGGTTACGGAGCACCATGGAGGTGAACCTTGCGTTGTCAATACNGACACNAAAGGCTATAGGTCGGCATATAAAGCNTTTCAAGATGTATGGAANAAAAANCCTGTGCCAACTTTTGATGGAGGTAGTATACCCATTGTCGCTCTNTTTAAAAAAGAGCTTGGTCTAGATTCAATATTAATGGGTTTTGGATTAGATGAGGATGCAATTCATTCTCCAAATGAGTCATATGGATTATTTAATTTTTATAAAGGGATAGAAACCATTACATATTTCTACCAGAATTATGCTAAAAATGAAGAATAGTTTATCGGTTATAGTAACATTCGTTTCTCTTTTTTTTGTATATACATCTAACTCTCAAATCTTAGAGCCTATTAAGTGGGATATAAAAGTTGACAGTTCCTTTTTTGATAATAAACAATCATTAAACTTAATTTTTAAACCAACCACTGAATTAGGGTGGTATATTTATTCTAGTGATAATGACCCTAATAGTGGACCGAGAACTGAGTTTGAATTTAATTCTAACAAAACATATAAACTTAAAGGGGATATTGTTCCAAAAAATGTTAAAACTAAATTTGATGAGGTCTGGGATTCTGAAGTGAGATATTTAGATAATTCAGGGTACTTTCTACAAACAGTAGATCTAATTGAGGATAACATTTCTATAAGCGGATTTATATCCTATCAAGTTTGTTCTGAAATTGAAAAAATGTGCATACCGTTAGAAAAAGACTTTATCTTTTTTAATGATATTCAATCTGTTTCTCAAGATTTTAATGAAGATTTACTAGCTTTTGAAGAAGAAAAGTCTTTATTATCATTCATATTATTTTCCTTCTTTGCTGGTTTTTTAGCGATACTAACTCCATGTGTTTTCCCTATGATACCCCTAACAGTTTCTTATTTTGCTAACAAGAAAAATAATAAGAAACCCTTTCTTGACGCGTTTGTTTTTGGTATATCTATTATAATAATATTTACTTTTTTAGGTGTTTTTTTATCTATGTTAATGGGACCTCAATCAGCAAATGAACTTGCAACTTCTTGGATTCCTAATATTTTATTTTTTCTTTTATTTGTAGC
>NZUF01000001.1 GCA_002696995.1 Flammeovirgaceae bacterium
TATAAAATGAATATTTAATTATTAGATGTTAAAGTAGTAATTATCTTGTTATAAGAAATTTTTAATATAAAGAAAAAAAGTAAAATTATTATTTACGAGCCTCTTTTAATAACTCTTCTTACTTAAAAAAAATCAAATTAACTTTAAATAATAATAATAATAAATAATATGGAATCAATAAATAAAAACTGGAAATCAACATTTCTTTTCTCAATCATTTTTTTTGTACTAGGATATCTAGTAGGAAATAACTTTAAAGAACATAAACCTATTGGAGGATTTTTTATAAGTGAAGATATAATGGGAATGGATCATATTGAAAATATTTCAGGTGAACATAAAAATGAACATATCATTATCAAGAAGTTTAATAATGGAGAGGGTACAATAGATGTTGATGTTAACATCGATGATGAAATGGATATTGATAAAATAATTAAAGAAGCAGAGGGCAATCCAAATATGATAATTAAAATTGATAGTACTTCAAAGAACGGAAAGAAAGAAGTAAGGATAGAAGTTAAAAAAGAGATACATTCAAAGCATTAGATAAATATGTCTTTGGTTTACATTATCGGCGAGAGTTTTATTTCAATTCTTTCGCCAACATTTGTTTCAATGTGAATGGAAAAAATATCTTCTTCGGAGAGCTGATAACTGAGACTGCGATGAGCGCCATCACTAACTCCTTTGAAAGCAATATATCTATCTCCCATTTCAGTTAATTCAAATTTATGAATTCGAGAATAAGTTGCACTTATATTTTCTGGTTCTAGCGAGTTGTTAAAGATTTGTAGATTTAATTCTAAACTGCCATTAATTTCACTTATATGAATGATTTCAACAAATCTTGTGTCTGATTCTTTTGTAGAGCGTACTAAAGCAGTAATAGTTCCAGAGCGAGGAGGCAACCATGTTTGTTCTAAGATTCCTCCATCATGCGAACCCTCTCTTTGACCGGTTAACCACTCCAGTTGATATACTGATGTCGTAGAACTTTCATCTCCACTAACGACTTCAGGAAACTTAAGTAAAGTACTGTTTTCTTTAATTCTTGATGTAGAGTAGTCACAAGCAAAAATAAACGGAATAAACACTAAAAAAAATAACAGCTTTTTCATTACCTACAATTTATTAAAAAAAAATCATTTATAGGTGGTACCTGTAGAGGCACAAAATTCTTTAATATTTTTCGAATATTAATTTGATAAACGATGACTATTCTTTGGTATGATGATATGGTAAAAGAAGCGGTATGGACGGGATTCGGACTTTGAGCGTTTCTAGTATATTATTTTAATTTTTCTAATTGATTTTGTAAGTCTTCCCATTTTGAGATAGATGTAGCGAGCTTATTTTTTCTAAGTTCATATTCTTCAAAAAATTTCTCATCATAATCAGACGGATTTTGTTCTAGATCTAAATTGTTTTTTTTAATATTTTCTTCTAACTCTATTATATCTGTCTCAACTCTTTTGATCTTATTATTTAATGAGTTGATTTTTTTCATTTTTTTATAAGAATCTTTATCCATCTTCTTAGGAGATACATTATTTTCTTTTCTTTCAATTTCTCTGATGTCTCCTATATTTCTCTTATCTAGATAATAATCTATGTCTCCTATGTACTCTTTAATATTTTTATCTTTAAACTCATAAACTATCTCTGAAAGACCTTGAAGGAAATCCCTATCATGTGAAATTAAAATTAGTGTGCCTTCAAAACGCTTTAAAGCTTCCTTCAAAACATTTTTAGATTTTATATCAAGATGATTTGTTGGCTCATCCATAATTAATACATTAAAAGGTAAAAGCAATAATTTAGCTAGCGCTAACCTGTTTCTTTCTCCTCCAGATAAGACCTTTACATATTTATCAACTTCACTTCCTCTAAATAAAAAAGATCCGAGAATATCTCTTACCTTACTCCTGTTTTTTTCTGTTGCTGAATCCTCCATCGTCTGAAGAACTGTTTTTTTATCATCTAAGTAATCAGCTTGATTTTGAGCAAAGTATCCAATTTGTACATTATGGCCAATTTTCAAAGAGCCATTATAATCGATTTCATTATTTATGATTTTAGCAAGTGTTGTCTTGCCCTGACCATTCTGACCTACAAACGCAATCTTTGAATTCCTTGCAAGAATTAAATTTATAGAATTTAATACCTCTAAGTCTTCATAACTCTTTGAGAGATCTTTAATTTCAAATATTACTTTTCCAGGATTTACCGAAATTGGAAAATGTACTTTCATAACACTTTTGTCCTCTTTATCAACTTGTATTCTATCCATTCTATCAAGCTTTTTTATTAGAGACTGTGCCATAGAAGCTTTAGAAGCTTTTGCCCTAAACTTATTTATAAGTTTTTCTGTGTTCTGAATTTCTTTCTCTTGATTTTTTAGTGAGGCAAGTTGTTGTTCACGCATTTCCTCTCTTAAAATCAGATATTGAGAATAAGGTTTTTTATAATCATAAATTTTTCCGAATGAAATTTCAATAGTTCTATTAGTCACATTATCTAAAAACATCTTATCATGGGATACTATTAATACAGCACCAGCATAACTTTTTAAAAATGATTCGAACCAAATAATAGAATCAATGTCTAGATGATTTGTAGGTTCATCTAATAATAAGATGTCATTATCCTGTAATAATAGCTTTGCTAGCTCAATACGCATCCTCCATCCTCCAGATAATGTGCTTGTTTGCTTATTAAACTCTGATGATTTAAAACCTAATCCTGTTAAAATTTTCTCTGTATTTCCTTCATAACTATAACCTCCAATAATTTCGAATTTATCTTGTAGGTTTTGAAGGTCTATCAATAGCTGATTATACTCTTTACTTTCAGTGTTTTTATTATTTATTAACTCATTATTAATATTTTCTATTTTACTCTCAATAATTCTTATTTCAACAAAAGCCTCATAAGTTTCTTCTAGAACTGTTCTCCCTTCCTCAAAATCAATATCTTGTTTTAAGAAACCAATTTTTAAATCTTTATCAGTTGCAATCTCTCCAGTATCAGGTTCCATCTCTTTAGATAAGATTTTTAACATTGTGGATTTTCCAGCACCATTTTTACCAATTAGACCAATTCTGTCTTTCGTACCAACCCTGTATGTTATATTATTGAATAAATCATCTCCTTGAAAAGAAATAGAAAGATTGTGGACGTTGAGCATAAAGAAAAATGAAGAAATTGATANAAATTATCAACAATAAAGCGGGATGGACGGGATTCGAACCCGCGACCTCCTGCGTGACAGGCAGGCATTCTAACCAGCTGAACTACCACCCCGGTTGAATTTGATAGGCAAAAGTATCCTTTCGTTTATATTAAAAAAAGTAAAATATTAATTTTTTATTTAATATGATTAAATCTTCACTAAATTTACCCACCAATTGATTTAATAATATGTCCTTAGATTTCGAAAAACCTATTATAGANCTAGAATCAAAGCTAAATCAAATGAAAGACATAGCTGCTAAAAACGGCAAAAGTCTNGATAAAGAAGCGTTATCTCTAGAAGAAAAAATTATTGAATTAAAGAAAGAGATTTTTTCCAATCTAACTAGATGGCAAAAAGTACAACTTTCTAGACATCCTAACAGACCATACTTCCTAGATTATGTATATAAGATCACTAATGAGTTTATAGAACTTCATGGTGATAGGGTAGCCAAAGATGATAAGGCAATGGTTGGAGGAATTGCAGAAATTGATGGAAGATCAGTTATGTTAATAGGTCAACAGAAAGGTAGGAATACAAAAGAAAGACAATTTAGAAACTTTGGTATGTCTAACCCTGACGGTTACAGGAAAGCTCTCAGGCTAATGAAAATGGCAGAAAAGTTTAATATGCCTGTGGTGTGTCTTATAGATACTCCTGGTGCATATCCAGGGCTTGAGGCAGAGGAAAGAGGTCAAGCCGAGGCTATTGCTAAAAACATCCAAGAAATGGCGACTCTTAAGGTGCCTGTTATATGTATAGTTATTGGAGAAGGAGCATCAGGTGGTGCATTAGGAATTGGAGTTGGGGATAAGGTTTATATGATGGAATTCACATGGTACTCAGTTATATCTCCTGAATCCTGTTCTTCTATTCTATGGAGGAGTTGGGACTATAAAGAACAAGCTGCAGAAGCTTTGAAATTGACTTCTAAGGATTTAAAGAAAATGAAGATAATTGATGGTATTATTAAGGAACCTTTAGGAGGTGCTCATAATAATATTGATTTAGCAGCTAAAAAGTTAAAAAAAGTAATAATTGAAGATATTACAGAACTTGAAAAAATTAAATCTGATAAGAGGATAGAAAATAGAATTAATAAATTCTCTGAGATGGGTGTGATTAATGATTAGATTAATAAGTAAGTTTTTTTTTATAAATCTCTGGGGTTGGAGGATAACAGGCAAGGTGCCTGATGATAAAAAAATAGTAGCAATAGTAGCCCCCCATACGTCATGGCATGATCTTTTTGTTGGTATATTTACTAGATCTGTCCTGAAGATGGAAAATAGGATAAAGTTCTTAGGTAAGCAAGAACTTTTTAAAACTCCATTAATTGGTTGGGCTTTAAGGCAACTTGGAGGTTATCCTGTCGTAAGAAATAAACAATTAAATTCAGTTGATAGCGTTGTCAAGATATTCGAAAAAAATNAAAATTTTTTTCTAACTCTAGCTCCNGAGGGTACTAGAGCTAAAGTTGACAANTTAAAGACTGGATTTTATTANATTGCNTTGAAGGCTAAGGTGCCAATATTGTTAGTTGGATTTTGTTTTAAAAAAAGAATTGTNCATTTTGGTGAAAAATTCAATCCATCNGGTNATATTGATAAAGACATGGAAAAGATATTGAATTTTTTTAGATCCTATTATGGTAAAGTACCCTCTAAAGGTTTAAACCATTAAGTATGAATATGATAGTTAGTATTTTATCTTATATCCTTATCAGTTTCTTTTTGATTTCACATGATGAAGTTGAAAGAATTGACATAGATAGGGCTGATCTAATTCAATCAGATACATTATTATACCCTAATTCTAAGCACAGAGAGCAATCAAAACTTATTTATCAGCTCTTAACCAAGTATCATTATAAAAAATTAAATGTTAATGATTCTTTATCTGAAAAAATTCTAGAAAAATATATTAAATCTCTTGATCCTAGTAGAGAATATTTTTATCAATCTGATATTACTTATTTCAATCAGTACCANAGTCAGATGGACGACTATGTTATATCAGGGTACTTAGAGCCTGCATATGAAATTTTTACTGTATACCATGAGAGGGTAAAGAATAGGATTGACTTTGTTTTCTCATTATTAGAGAATGAACCTAATTTTTCTGTAGAAGAAGAGTTTACTTTTGACAGAAAAGATTCTCAATGGTTTAAAAATGATATTGAGATGGATAANTACTGGCGGAAAAAAATTAAAAATTCAGTCTTAAATCTTAAGATTTTAGGTAAGGAGTGGGTTTCTAATAAAGAGACATTAGATAAAAGATACAAGAGGTTCCAGAAAACAATTTCTCAGTTTAACTCAGAAGATGTTTTTGAGATTTTTATCAATTCTTACACTGAACTTTACGATCCACATACAAATTATTTCTCTCCTGTAAACGCAGATAAATTTGAGATAAATATGAGTAAGACCTTTGAGGGTATTGGAGCTAGGTTGCAGCAAGACATAGAATANACTACAATTTATCAGGTAATGCCTGGTGGACCTGCTTATAGAAGTAAAGAGTTAGAGAAAGGGGATAAAGTAATTGGTGTTGGGCAAGGTGATGATGGTGATTTTGAAGATATAATCGGTTGGAGGTTAGATGATGTAGTAACTAAGATAAAAGGTAAGAAAGGCTCAGTGGTAAGACTTTTAGTCCTTAAAAAAGAATCTCAAATAGATGATTACCCTGATACGGTAAGGCTAGTTAGAGATAGAGTAGATGTGGTAGATGAGGATGCTACATTTGAGGTAATTCCTTTTATGGATGAAAATAGAACATATAATATTGGAATGATNAAAATACCAAGTTTCTATATAAATTTTGAGGAAGCCCAAAGAGGAGTAAAGGATTATAAGAGTGTTACTAGAGATGTGAGAAGATGTATTGACTCATTGAAAAATCTGTCTGTAGATGGAATAATTATTGATTTAAGGAATAATGGAGGAGGCTCATTGCAAGAAGCTATAGACTTAACTGGTTTATTTATTGAAACAGGNCCNGTAGTTCAAATAAAATCNTCNTCTGGTAGGATAGAAATAGAGAAAGATTTTGATAAAAGAATTCATTATGANGGACCATTACTAGTTTTNAATAATTCATTTACTGCATCTTCTTCTGAAATATTTTCTGGTGCTTTGAAGGATTATAATAGAGGTTTAATAGTAGGAGAGTCAACTTTTGGTAAAGGTACAGTCCAGAATTTACTTGATCTAGAAAGATTTTTTCCAAAGACTGATTTAAAATTAGGTCAGTTAAAAATAACACTTGCTAAATATTATAGAGTTAATGGAGGAAGTACGCAGAAGATTGGCGTAGAGCCTCATATTGAATTNCCAAATATATATGATAGAGATATCTATACTGAAAACTCTAGAATTAATGCTCTGNAATGGGATAAGATAAGGGAAATAACATATGTTGATATAAATTATATAAATAAACCTCTCATTGATCATTTGAACTCGAAATTCATTAAAAATGTAGAGAATGATTCTTCTTTTATAAATTATATGTCTTTTGTTAATGAAACTAAAAAGAGTAGGGAGAATAAGACAATTTCTCTAAACTATGATACTAGGTTAAAAGAGAAAAAAGAGAACGANTCAAAAAATAAATCATTAGATACTTCTGTTAAGTTATCAGAGATATTCCCAGTAAAAGAGGAGAGTTTATTAAATAAAATTAAAAACGACATCTATCTGAGGGAAAGTGTAAAGCTATTTGTGCAGATGTTAAGCTTCAAAGAAAGCTAATTTCTTACCATATCAACATTTTTTGTTGATAATCATAATTTTTTATGTGGATAAATAATGTATAACTCTGTTGATAACTTGTTAACAACTTTCCAAAATATTTTTTGATATAAACAGGTAAATTGTCTTACTTAGTATTCTCAAGCGAGAGATATTAAAGTTAGAAAGCAATTTCTGGCAAGTCGCTGAAAGGTAGAAAGGAACTACGGTTCCAAGATACAAAGAAGCAACNAGCTCTCAAAGTGGAAACCTAATTTATTAGGAGAAAACTTTAAGGACCTTATAACTGTAGCTTGACGTTTGAGAAGCACCACGGTGATTTTTAAATGAAAAGGGCGAAAAATTCGATAAGAATTGACGCCCTTTTATTGTTTATAGACACACCTATTTATCCTTCAATCTTGATGTCAAAAAATCTTTTTATATTTTTTCTCATTATCAATTCTATCTCAATTTATTCNCAAGACTTAAATTATATTTTTAAAAGTGGTGAAAGTGGTTACAATACATTTAGAATTCCTTCAATAGTAACAACAAATAAAGGGACAANACTCGCTTTTGCTGAAGGAAGAAAAAATAGCAGCTCTGATTCTGGAGATATTGATATTGTTCTAAAAAGATCAAGTGATAATGGTAAAACATGGGGTGAAATTATAATTGTTAGGGATGATGGAATTAATGTATGTGGAAATCCTTCTCCTGTAGTTGATAGGAAATCAGGTTCAATTCATCTATTATCTACTTGGAATCTAGGGGGAGACACTGAATCAGAGATTATAAATGAGGTAAGTGAAGATACCAGGAGAGTATTTGCTTTAAAATCAATAGATGATGGGTTATCATGGTCGAAACCTAAAGAGATTACTGCTTCAGTAAAAAAAGATAATTGGACATGGTACGCAACGGGTCCAGTTCATGGTATTCAGATTAGTAAAGGAAATTATAAAGACCGGTTAATTATCCCGTGTGATCATATTGAGTCTCAAACTAAAAAATATTTTTCTCACATTATATACTCAGATGATTATGGGGACACATGGAAAATAGGTGGAAGTACACCTCAAGACTATGTTAATGAGTCAACAGTTGCTGAAATTGAGGATGGCGCATTAATGCTTAATATGAGAAATTATGATAGAAGTCAAAAGATCAGGAAAGTTTCAATAAGTTATGATGGAGGAAACTCATGGGGTGATATTTATGGGGATAAAGAGTTAATTGAACCTATATGTCAGGCTAGTCTCTTAAGATACTCTACAAAGGGAAAAGGTGACAATATAATGTTGTTTTTAAACCCATCTGATGAGAAATTAAGAATAAACATGACTCTTAAGGTAAGTGAAGATTTGGGTAGAAGTTGGGTTAACTCTAAAGTTTTATTTTCAGGTCCTTCTGCCTACTCGGATATGGTAGTATTAAAGGATGGTAATATTGGTTGTCTTTTTGAGGCAGGAATACAAAGTCCGTATGAAGGTATAGTATTTCAAACTTTTNATTTTGAAGATTTATTAAGTTTTTAANGTGTTGAAAACTTGTTGAAAACTTTTCTTTTCAATTATTGAATTAATTATAGTAATTGACTTACTTAGTTTCATCAAGCGAGAGATATAAAAGTTGGAACGTTTGTTCCGGCTGGAAGTGGAAAGGTGGAAAGAGATCACGGTCTCAAGAAGCAAAGAAACAGAAGGCTCTCAAAGCGGAAACTTAATTTATTAAGCGAAAACTTTAGGGACTTTTTAACTGTAGCTTGACGTTTGGAAAGCACTACGGTGATTTCTTTAATGAAAAGGGCGAAAAATTCGATAAGAATTGACGCCCTTTTATTGTTTATAGACCTTTATGTTTTAGTCTATAATTATTCCTTTGACACCTTTCTCATTTAACATCTTTGTAAAATTCTTTAAATCCATGTTAATTATATCATTATATGGCTTTATAAATCTTTTATAGTCTAATCTTAATTCTTCAACTCTATCAATCATTCCATCATTTGGTTCTTGGTTATCGGTAGTTATCCTGTCGTACAAGTGAGTAATATGATTTGTCCATTTTCTAGCATAGTTAATTTCATCTTGAGAAGTCTCAATCTTATCTTGGTATAAGTTTTCTTCTATAGATCTTATCTTACCTAGTATTTCGTCTCCATTTTTCTTTATTTCATCATGGTATTCTTTTCCATCTGTTAGTTTTATAAAATTTTGGATTTGATTGCTGATACCCCTCATTTCTTTAAGTTTATTTTGAGATTCTTCTATCATATCTATTACCTCATTTGCTACCTCAAATTGTTTTACTAATTCACTTTGTGGAATATTCCACCTAGGATCAATCTTTACTGTAAAAGGGGTACTGTAAGTATCTTCATTTATATTCATCTCTATAGTATATTTTCCAGGAATAGCCTCAGGACCATAACCACCTCTTGCGCTGTAATACATTGAAACAAAATCTTTTTGAATTTCAGGGGCATTATATTCTAGGTCCCAATAAGCTGAATGGACACCCGAATAAATATTTGCTGAGTCATAATTTACATCATATAGGTATTCTGTGTTTTCTTTAAAATCTATAACCACATTCCCTTCACTATCCTTTATACTCATTTCAATGTTATTTAGAGGAACATCATCAGGAAGGTAAAAAGATATGTCATTTTCAAAACTCAGTCCACCAGACCTCCATCCACCTCCAAGGCTTGTTCTTAAAGCATCTTCAGGACTAAAAATATGAGGTTTATTATTTTCTAGAACTATATTGACCTCTTGAAGAACATTGATCTTATCAAGTATCCAGAAGCCTCTTCCTTGTGTGGATATGGCGAGATCGTTTTGAGTTACTTCCATATCAGTAATAGGTACGTGTGGAAGATTTAACTGGAGGGAGTTCCAATTTTTGCCATTATTAAAAGACACATAGGCTCCAAATTCGGTTCCAGCATATAGAAGGCCTAACTTAGAAGGGTCTTCTGCTATTGCTCTGACAAAATGATTAGAAGGTATTCCATTATCTTTTGAAATTAAATCCCATGATTTTCCATAATCATCTGTGATAATAATATAAGGCTTAAAGTCGTCGTTTCTATAATTATATACTGCTACTATAGCTCTACCAGGTTTATGAGAAGATAATTCTATCTTATTAATTGTCCCTTGGTAAGGTATAATCTTACCTGGTGTTATATTTTCCCATGTTTTTCCACCATCTTTAGTTATATGAATTAATCCATCGTCTGAACCTGACCAAATTTCACCTTCGTTATGAGGTGATTCTTCTAGAGCAAATATTGAAGAATAAACTTCAACTCCAGTTGCATCATTTTGAATCGGACCACCGGGTATGTCTGCTTTCTCTGGGTCATTTTCTAGTAGTTTTCTTGTTAAGTCTGGGCTAACTATATCCCAATTTTTAGCTCTATCTGTGGTCAAATGAACAACATTTGATCCTACATAGACTTTTTCTGGATTATATTTTGATACAAATACTGGATAATTCCATTGGAATCTATAAAGTAAATCGTCTTGCCTCGTGCCCTCAGTTAGATGCACATAAGGTGTTCTTTGATATTCTTCTCCTGTCTCAAGGTTTTTATATGTAAACTCTCCACTGTACCCAGTTGAATAAATTATATTGGGGTTTGTAGGGTGAACTGCTATGTCTGAACATTCTGTTCCNCCAGCATTAAACCAATTCTCAAACGGAGTAAGTGATGGTATTCCTCTGCTAGGAACAGATATTGTGGAGTTATCTTGCTGACCAGCGTAAAGTCTGAATGGGAACTGGTTATCTACAGTTAGTCTATAGAATTCAGAAGTCGGTTGGTTATATTGTGTAGACCATGTCTCTCCACCGTTTAAGGTAACATTACCTCCGCCATCGTTACAATTAATCATTATGTTGGTGTTATCTGGATTGATCCAGACCCCGTGGTTATCTCCGTGAGGAGTTCTTATCCTCTGGTCAAATGACTTGCCTCCGTCAATTGATTTGTAAAATCCTGTATTAGAAGCATATATAATATTTTCATTTTTAGGGTCAGCAGTTATATGGGAATAGTACCATCCTCTCTGTCTTAATTTATGATCTCTATTAATTCTCTCCCATGACTTCCCGCCGTCATCTGAACGATAAAGTCCACCTTCCTCTTCTTTTTTAGCTTGTATCATTGCCCACAATCGCTTAGAATTAACNGGTGAATATTCTACTTCAATCTTACCAACTAATCCCTTAGGGAGGCCCTCAGAAAGTTTTTTCCAGTTTTTTCCTCCGTCTTTAGACATAAAGACTCCTCCTTCATCACTCCCATCTACCAAAGTCCATGGCTTCCTTTGCACAGTCCAGAATGAGGCAATTAGCTCCTGGTCGTTGTCTGGGTTTATCTCCACATCTCTTGCTCCGGTTTTTTCACTTATGTAAAGTAATTTATTCCATGTTTTTCCTCCATCATCTGTCTTGTAAACCCCTCTTTCTTCATTGTGCCCAAATATGTTGCCAAGTACCGCCACGTACACTAAATCTGCGTTTTTTGGATGTANAGTTACTTTTCCTATTAGTCCCGCATTAGGTAAACCTATGTGTTCCCATGTCTCTCCCATGTCTACAGACTTATACATTCCGTTNCCTGAAGATATATTCCCTCTAGGATCTGCTGATCCAGTTCCTACGTANACNACGTTTTCATCGGATGGCGCCACTGCCACAGCACCTATTGAACCGACCTCAATCTGTCCATCTGAGATGTTTTTCCATGTATTTCCTGCGTCAGTGGTTTTCCAGACACCTCCTCCGGTTGTACCCATGAAGAATGTGTAGGGTCTAGAAGTTATCCCTGTCACTGTTGTTGACCTTCCTCCTCTNTAAGGTCCTGCNAATTGCCATTCTAAAGACTCATATAAATTTTCAGGAGAAAGATTTTGAGCATCAGTATTTGATGAAGAAAAAATTATAAAACAAATAAGGTAGGGTNTAAGTAATTTTATTTTCATGATTGGATTTTTTTTTATGAATATACTTAAGAACTTTTAATTTACTTAATCTTCATTCCTTTTTTACTTATTTTTATGTTTTAGTTTAATCTAAATTATTTAACATATAATGTTATATATCAGTAAGTTATGATACCATATATAACTCATAAGTTTATTATATATTTCTTTTCTNTTTTTTATCAAAATTTTAATTGTAATTATCACTTTTTTTAAATNATTATAAAATATTTAATCTGAGACTACTCAGAGAATGGATAAATAATATTTATATTCAAATTCAAAAAAAATCATATGGTAAGAGAAAATTGGGGAAGTAGATTCGGTTTTATNATGGCAACGGCTGGTTTTGCTATTGGAATGGGTAACATATGGAGGTTTCCATATATCGTTGGAGAGAGTGGAGGAGGAGCTTTTATCATCGTCTATTTAGCTCTAACTGCTATTATTGGGGTTCCATTACTTACAGCTGAGATAAGTTTAGGAAGAAAAGCACAACTTACTCCCCTCGCAGGGATGAAAAAATTATCGTCCCCGACCTCTTTNTGGAATATTCTTGGATGGGTGGAGTTACTTACTACTATAATCATTCTTGGTTTTTATCTGATGATAATGTCGTGGGTAACCGTTTATTTAAAGGAATACCTAACAGGAGAAGCATTCATTTACACTTCAGACACAATAACCTCTCACTTTAATGAGCTCCAGAGAGATCCCACAACCCTTATCACGTATTGTGCTATTATCTCTGCAATTATGGCTTTTGTTGCCGCTAGAGGACTCCAGGGTGGTGTGGAGTTAGTTTCTAAGATATTTATGCCTNTACTCCTTGTCATGTTTGTACTTCTGGCATTTGGATCAAATACACTTGAGGGTTCCTCTGAGGGACTTTGGTGGTACCTAACACCTGACTTCTCTAAAATAACATTTAGTGTGATTTTAGCTGCTCTAGGACAGATTTTTTTCTCTGTAGGGATAGCCCTAACAGCNGGTTTTGTATTTGGAAGTTACCTTGACAGAAAAGACAGTGACATACCCGGTAGTGTGGGAATAGTTGTCTTTTTTGATACTGCAATTGCTATTTTAGCTGGTCTAGTAATTTTCCCTGCCTTATTTGCTTTCGGAATTGAGCCAAATTCTGGGCCTGGTTTATTATTTGTTACCATGGCATCATTATTCAAGGAAATCCCTTTTGGAATGTTTTTAGGAGGTCTATTCTTCTTCCTAGTCTTTATTGCTGCATTCACTTCTATTATTGGCCTCTTAGAAGCTGTTATATCGACAGCTATGGACTCATTTAAGATATCTAGGATAAAGTCAGTCATTCTCTGTGTNTCGCTTACTTTCATATTATGTGTGCCAAATGTTCTTGGNTTCAGTACTTGGAGTGAATATCAGATTTTCGGGATGAGTATTTTTGGTTTTTTTGACTTTTTATCTGCAAAGATCTTACTGCCTCTTGGTGGACTTCTCATATCAGTATATGTAGCTCATGTCTGGGGATTTAATAACTTTATGGAAGAGACTAATAAGGGGTCAGCAAAGATAAAAGTTACTCCTATATGGGGTCCTGTAATGAAATTTGTAATACCAATTATAATCCTTGTAATCCTTGTCTACGGTCTCGCGGGCGAGAATTTAGCATAAAATTTAATACTTATGGATAAGATAGATTCATTAAATCAGACAGCTGATTTTCATAAATTATTTAACCACCCTATACTGGAAGAACCTACTATTCCTGACGGTAAGAGGTGTGAGCTTAGGGTTGAGCTCATCTCAGAGGAGCTTAACGAGTTAAAGGAGGCAATAGCTAATAATGACTTAGTAGAAGTTGCAGACGCATTATGCGATATCCAGTACGTACTCTCAGGAGCAGTTCACGAGTTTGGAATGAGTGAGAAGTTTGTCCGTCTATTTAACGAAGTTCAGAGGTCCAACATGAGTAAGGCATGTGAGACAAGGGAAGAGGCTGAGGCAACAGTGAAATACTACAAGGAAGAGAAGGGTACTGATAGCTTTTACGAGGAGAAAGAAGGTAAATTTCTTGTGTATAGGGAGGGTGACAGGAAGACACTTAAGTCAATTAATTATTCTCCTGCACAGTTAAAAAAAATTCTTGAGGATTAGATATTTGTGTTGATATTATTCAGGTCTGAAAATGACTCTGTTAACCTTTCAATCATTGCCTTTTCTCCTTCTAGCAGCCATTTCCTAGGATCATAAAATTTCTTGTTAGGTACGTCATCACCGTCAGGGTTTCCTATCTGGGAATTGAGATAATCCTGATTTTTAGTGTGGTAGTCGTTTACTCCTTTGCAGAATGCCCATTGCATATCAGTGTCGAGATTCATCTTCACTGCACCGTAACCGATAGCCTCTCTAATCTCATTTCTAGATGATCCAGAGCCTCCGTGGAACACAAAGTTTATGGGGTTAGACTCAGTGTTGTGCATAAGAGATACGTACTCCTGAGACTTCTGAAGAATAGTCGGAGTGAGCTTTACATTTCCAGGTTTGTACACACCATGTACATTACCAAAAGCAGCAGCAATCATAAAATTAGGGCTTATTTTGGATAATCTCTCGTATGCGTAGTTTACTTCTTCTGGTTTGGTGTATAGCTTTGATTCGTCTACGTCAGTATTATCTACTCCGTCTTCTTCACCTCCAGTAACTCCTAATTCAATTTCTATTGTCATTCCCATCTCATTCATCCTCTCGAAGTATGTACAACAAATATCTAAATTTTCTTCTATTGGTTCTTCTGATAGGTCTAGCATGTGAGAGCTGTAGAGCGGTAGACCTTCCTTCTTAAAAAATTCTTCTCCCTCTTCAAGTAGACCGTCTATCCACGGGAGTAACTTCTTTGCGCAGTGGTCTGTGTGTAAAATAACTGGTACCCCGTACTCTTTCGCCATCAAGTGTACATGATACGCTCCTGATACAGAACCAGCTATTGCTGCCTTCTGGTGTTTATTATCTAAGTGTTTTCCAGCATAGAAGGAGCCTCCTCCATTAGAAAACTGGATAATTACTGGTGAATTGAGCTCTTTGGCAGTCTGAAGAACTGCATTTACTGAGCTAGTATTTACTACGTTCACAGCAGGCAACGCAAAATCATTTTCGTTTGCGTAGTTAAGAAGTTCTGTGACTTCCTCTCCGTGTAGTACTCCTGATCTAAATTTCATAGTTATGGTTTTTTTTGGCAAGCTAGCT